>NZ_VOYN01000052.1:0-23139 GCF_013420275.1 Acinetobacter sp. YH01020 | reverse complement strand
GATAGTCTTTTTCAGATTCAATCAATAATTGAACCGCTCTTTCTCTGATTTCAGGGGTATATTTTAATTTGGTCATCGGAACATTCTCTCAGAATACTGAGTCTCCGACAAACCCGGTACGGTTCAATTCGATATAAAAATTGGTACTGATGATACATATAGAAGGAAATAAATTATTGGTTTAAATTTTAACGCCTTAGATCTATCGATTGAAACGAATACATCTTCCTGCCCAATTTTTTTAACTTCTATCTTGTGTCTAATTTTTTTTACCTTATTAACGATTGAAAAAAAGTTATTAGCGGATTTTAGCTTAAGAATATTCACTTCCTTAAAGCCTAGTTTTTCAGTGGCAACCATTGCCTGTGCAAAGGCACTCTTTTCATAATCAGTGATATCAGCTCGCTTAATTTCTTCTTCATATTTTTTAACAGATACCGCCCTATCAGCATAAAATTTTGCACTATGGGTAAAGCGCTTTCTGCTATCTAACCAAGATAAAATTGGGTAAATAAAAATGATAAGAGGTAAATATTTTAAGATTACATCCAATGATTATTACTCCTAATGTCTAGTTAAACCTGTGGGATGAAATAACACCCCACTCGCCTCACTACTTCAATTTTGACCACTAATTAATGTTACTTACAATTTCCAAGGCTTTAGCTTGGATCAAATAATGTTGATCTGTTTCATCTGGATCATACTGAACTCTAATAATTAAAGGGTTAGATTCAGCTGAACTTTTATCTTCTATTAACCCTTCTTGATTTTCGATCTTATATTCAATAATGCCATGCTCTGCAGCAAACTTTATGAGCTCTTTTACTTCATCGCTTAAGTTTAAAAAATCATTTTTACCTGCGATATATGTCTGAATATAAGACTCTGTATTCATATCAACCATATGAGAAATAACTTTGTGAGCTGAATCGAACTGCTCATCTATTTCTAACTTTTCTACACAAATATGAATTCGTTTTAAAGTTTTCGAATTGATGATCTTTTCTGCTGAAATTACTTCAGGGACTGTACTAACTATGATTCGTCCAAATTTGTCCTGCAATTTGTCCGTTATAATTAGCTTCTTTAAAAATTTTTCAAGCAATCCGATTTGGATCTCATTTTCAGGGTCTTTCACTTCACAAACCAATTTTTGATGTAAAGGAAAAAATATAAATTTAAAGAATCTTGGGTTTGCTTTTAAATTAGATGGAATATAGTTTTCCTCTACATTTTTATGACGATTCCTTTCATTTTTTTCTTCGTCATACCAATCACTTGTAATTCCATTACTTTTAAAAACTTCACCACTAAAACCATTAAGTAAGTTTTCTTCATTCAATGGTTTAATGAAACGAAATTTTAAATAGTTATTGCGTTCCAAAGGAATCTGTCTAGGGTTCTTTCGAAGCTCTTCAAAAAGCTCAACATAAGTTTCAACCGTTGTACCTTCCCGAAGTAACTTAATATCTACAACAGCATAGTTTACAGTACGATTACGCGCCATTATTACACTCTCTAATCTAAAAATTTAATAGGATACTCAATGGCTTCGAAAAGCCATTGAGCATTATTTACTTGTCTATTTTTCTTTGCGAACACCTTTAAAGGGAGTTTTATCCGATGTCTTAACATCCATAAAACGCCCAGTATCAGTATCACGTTTAACCCAATGACCACTTGGGGTTTGTGTTTGAGAACGGTCGCGAACCATTCCATTACGATGTCCATCACCTGATGGAGGATTTGTCGCCATAGCTAATTTCCTTTTTCTGTTTAAATTAACCTGTTTAATCTGATTGCTTCAAAAAGGGCATTTTGCCCTTTAGAGTACTATAGCCCAATAAATCTGATTAAGTCAAGCAGTTTAATCAGATTTATTTAATCTTTAATAGGTCTATAAACAAACTCATAACCACCAGAAGCAGCTGTTTCTTTTTCACCTAGAATATAGCCTTGATTAAACAACTTCTTTAGCTTCATACTTGCATTGGGAATAGAAACATCGAAGTGATTAGCAATCATAGAAGTTGTAACTCTTGATTGTTCATAAATGAAATCTAGCAACTCTTGTGTTGCTGAATTAATTTTTGGACCTATCCATAGCTGCTTATCTTCATGTCTGATTAACAAAGGTTGCTCTTTCGCCTCTGCACCATATTGCCAATTATCTATCAAATCCTTATTTTTAAAATTTGTTAAATAAAAAGCTTTTTCCCCACGAAAATTTTTTGCTAGCGATACGATGCTTTCCCTTGGGAAAGAAGCGTCTGTGGCATCAATACCTCGTAAAGATACCTCGAAAATAGAGTACTCAGGGTGTTCATCAATATATATTGATATAGCTTGATAAACTTCTCTCCCTTCTTGATTGCCAAAAGCAACAGATGAGTTAACAAGTTTTCTAAGCTCTATAAAATTTTTTTTAGTCATCTGTTAAATTTAACCCGTTTAAACAGCCTCAGTCAATTATAAAATCAAAACAGATATGTGTACCATGTATATAAGTTAAATTTTTGTGAATATCTTCACTGATCAACTTACCTTTTCGATAGATCAATTGAATACTAAAATCATTCAATCTAATACTTAGATTTGCATCAAACCGACTTGCATTATCGGTAGTACTTTTAAAGCCTAATCCTCTACCACTACTTTTACCAAACCTAGTAATTTGCCCTTTTGAAAAAACTTCCAATGCCAAGCCTATATCTGCTTCTTCCTGATCCTCAGGATATTTTTTATATAGATCTGGATAGTTATGTTTAAGAGTTGTCCTTAATGTGGCCACCACACCTCTACCACTATCAGAAATTACAGCTTGTATGTGTTTCTTTGAATTCGGTGGACTATATAGCTGTAATCCAGCAAATCCCTTCAATTTAGACTCACTATGATCACTGACATTCCCAATAAACTCAGCAAAAAATAGAGTTGCAACATTCGCATATTCTGATGATGTCTGAGTAATAAAACTTGTCCTCAAGTCATTTTTTAATTGCTTATTTTCACTCTTTGGACAAATTTCACCAAACTCAACTAAAGAACGACAATTCCCTTTAAACTGCTGCGCAGTTGAGTGACTAGGTCGCTTAGGCAAGATGATAATACCTGTATTTGTGAGTTCAAAAAAACCTGCTCTATTTAAATAGCCGTGTGAAGCAGTACAATTTTCAAGATCTATAACAACCTTAATTCCATAATCATTAAGCTGATTTATCAATGAAATAAATCTAGCTATAACTTCCATTAGTAATTTAGTATTTTTTTTAAAGATGAAAGATACTCTGCCTTTGTTTATGAAAAAATCATGTCCTGCTAGAACTTCATTCTCATATGTGTTTGCATCTACCCACCCAGAGGGGAAATCAATTTTAATTTCCTTTACATTTAATGGATCTTTGTTGCTCCAAGTAAAATTAGCATCATCTCTTATATAAACATCTATATTCTGTGCTAGAAATGAGTTTATTTCTTTTTTATGCCAACCAAGAATTGCTGCTATTTCAGAACCTTTTAAATTAGGTTTTACATCCAAAACATTTGCTATCGATTCTCTCACCCATCCCCCCCTCAAATATTTTTAAATAAATTAGGCTAAATAGAAGTCACCATTGATGACGACTTCTGTAAGTAAAACTAAACCTCTTCCATCTCTATCAAGTTTTCCAAAGTCTGGCTAAACGTATCTTGGAATGCGGAGTCCTTACGGTAAAGATTATACAAATCCACCATATTTTTACGCTGTACTACCATAATTTCATCTAGCATCTTTTTAAATACGAGTGCTTTGTTTTGTGGATCTTGCGTCTGCTTATACTTTTTCATAAAGTTTTGATGTTGCTGAATACGCTTCACCAAATCAATGATAATCACCCGTTGATCTTGTGGTGTTGCGCTCCAATCCTGAAACCATTTTTCATTAAACTTAGAAATAATAACATCTAAGGTTTCATCTTCATTTTCTTCGCTTGGATTACGAGGATTGGCGTTTGTTGGCGCTACAACTGTTTCCTCTGCATCAAGCGTAATGGCTTTATTGATATGCTCACGCTTTAAAGCATAAGTGCTTAAATCAACTGATTCCAATAAATCATCAATACCATTCAATCGTCCATCTTGTACATTCAGTTTTGGAATAAGGAATTTTAAGAACCAATAGAGCTGTTCCCATTCCTTGTTATTAAACTGCATGATTGAGGAGACTTGAGCATAAATTTTAACGAATTGTTTAGCCTTTACTTTAAAATCAACCCGTTGCTCATGCTCCCAAGAGCCTTTTCTCTCTTCATCGAAACGTGCTGCCACTGTATCAATAATTGGGCTTAGATCACTGCCTGATGCATTACTAAAGAACAGTTCATTAAACTTCACCACTTCATGTAATTCATAAATGCCTGTGTCATCCAATGCAGTTTTGATGTCATTCAACACATTGACATCAGTCGCATTGGACAATGAAGTCGAAGTATAAAAATCATCAAATGCTTTTTTGATATCATCAATCTCATTGTAGAAATCTAAGATAAATAAGTCTTCGGTGCGTTTATTATATTTTGGCGCAGCACGGTTTAAACGTGACAATGCCTGCACACATAGTACGCCTGTCAATTTTTTATCGATATACATCGTGGTCAGTTTCGGCTGGTCAAAACCTGTCAAATATTTGTTTGCTACAACCAAAATTCGATTTTCATCTAGATCAAATTTTTCCTTAGTTTTAGCATCATTAAAGCCATTGAGTGATTCTTCAGTATATGTTTTGCCATCAACTTCTTTCTCGCCAGAGAATGCAATCATGATGTTAAATGGATTATTTTTTTGATCTAGCAATTTTTTAAGTGACAAGTAATAGCGAATCGCGGCTTCAATACTTTGCGTCACGACCATGCCCTTTGCCACACCTTTGAGCTTTTTCTTATTGACCACGTTATCAATGAAGTGCTCAAGCATAATGCTGGCTTTGGCATCAATGGATTGTTGTGATGCTTCCACATAGGCTCTTAAAATACGTTGTGCTTTTTTCGATTCAAACATTGGATTATCTTCAATCGACTTTTGAATCTCATAAAAGCTCTTATAGGTCGTATAGTTTGCCAACACATCTAAAATAAAGCCTTCTTCAATGGCTTGTTTCATACTGTATAGATGGAATGGTACATATTTGCCTGTCGCAACATCTAGTTGACCAAACTTTTCTAAAGTGGTGTTTTTAGGCGTTGCAGTAAAAGCAAAGTACGATACATTTTCACGCTTTTTACGTGTGGTCATCATTGCCACAAGCATGTCCTGAACATCAACAGCAGTTTTTAACGCTTCATTGCCCATCGCTCGGTTCATGCTGTTATGTGCTTCGCCTGACTGTGAACTATGTGCTTCATCAATAATGATGGCAAAGTTTTTATCACTTAAATCAGTCACACTATCCCAAATGATGCGGAACTTTTGAATGGTGGTAATAATAATCTTTTTACCTGTTTCTAAAGCACTTTTTAATTCAGCACTGTTCATTGCAGGGGCAATAATGTTTTTGATTTCCGAAAAATCTTTAATATTATCCCGCAGTTGTTTATCCAAAATTTTACGGTCTGTCACCACAATTACCGAATCAAACAACGGTTGATGTAACGCTCGTTTGCCTGCTGCAAGTGCATTATTTGGATAGGCTTCAATGAGCTGAAAAGCTGCCCAAGTAATTGAGTTTGATTTTCCCGAACCTGCGGAGTGTTGAATCAAATACGGCTTGCCTACGCCATGCTGTGACACATCACGAATGATTTTACGTACCACATCAAGCTGATGATAACGTGGGAAAAATAAGGTGCGTTTGCTGAGTTGATCTGAATCTTTACCGTCTAAACGGACAAAGTGTTGAACAATATTGACCAAGCTTTCTTTGGCAAAGATTTCTTCCCACAGGTATGCTGTTTTATAACCGTTTGGATTAACAGGATTACCTTGTCCACCTGAAGCTGTACCTTTGTTAAATGGCAAAAAGTAAGTCTTTTTACCTTCTAGTTTGGTGGTCATATAGACTTCATCAGTATCCACAGCAAAATGCACCAAGCAACGTGCAGGTGTCAGTAATGGCTGTGTTGGATCACGATCTTCACGATATTGTTTTTGACCGTGATAACGTGCTGTTTGATTCGTCCATGCGTTTTTAAGTTCCATCGTCACTAATGGCAAGCCATTGAGGAAGATGACCATATCAATTTCTTCACGACGGTTTTTTAGTGAATACTGTACTTGTCGTGTCACGCTAAAGATATTAGACGCGAAATTTTGTTTAACCGATTGGCTACTGCTTGCCAATGGGCATGGATACATAAAATGAAAATGTTGCTCATCGAGTGCCATGCCTTTTTTAAGCATATAGGCAATGCCATGTTTTTTAATCAGCTTGTCAAAACGCCCTAGAATTTTTTGTTTCCAGTCGTTTTTGTTATAGGCTTTGTAGGCATCTAAGCTATCTTTTTGAGTGCTTTCTAAAAATTGAAAAAATAGTTTTTCATCAATGGCATAGTCTGTATTAAAGTCAGACACTTGCCCGATGACATAGCCCAAACCCGTATGGGCTTGAGCGATGCCTTGAGCAAGGTCTTCTTTACAGATACCGACCAATGCACGTTCGATATTTTTTTCTAAAGCCAGTTCGTTTAAATTTTTGTTCACAGTTACCCCTCTTAGATGCATTGGCGATTTATATTTTTTTAAAAGCTAAATAAAGAATTAAGCCACTTTAATTTTGCCTGTCACAGCATCATTTATCAGCGTAGTTTTATATTCTTTCAGCTTTTCGATTTCAGAATATTTAATCAAAACTGCATTTTCTATTTTGCCTGTTAAATCATCTAAATATTCTGCAATCGCTTTCTGTTCTTCAATGTCTGGTAATAAAACATCTAGATTTTTTAGTAACTCTTGACTTAATGAAGCTCGAATAACCAAATTCATTTCTTTAACGAAATATGCTCTCATCATCGGCGAACTAAAATAATATTTCGAAAATTCTTTAATAAGAGGTGCTTTCAAAAATGGTCTGAACCTAATCAAAAAACCTGCAAACACAGCATTTTCTATTGTCTTAAAACAAACAGATGTAAATCCAATTTCATCAATCGTCTCAGAAGTCCTTGTAAAGAAAATGTCACCTTCCTGAACACTAAAACTCTTTTGGTCATTTAAAGTAGAGTTAGCTAAGCCTTCTACACACTCAGGTAAAACACGATTTTTATAAACATCACTATAACTGACAAATGGATAACCTGTTCCGAAATAATCACCACCCGCACTAATACCATTTTGAGTAGTACCTAAATAACGGATTTTTGATGTTTCCCAATGTTCAGGAATTTGCCCAATCCATTCAACACCCGAATCTTTCATCGCAACATTTGGATTTAAACCTTGCGTCACTGCTTTTTGAATGACAATTTGCTTACGTTCATTCAGTAAAGCAATTTGCTGTTCTTTAATGGCAATGGCTTGGTCTATTTCAGCTGTCTTTCTATCCAAAAAATCAACTATTTTATTTTGCTCACTGAAAGAGGGTATCGGCAATAACTCATTATTCAAGTCATCCATCGATATCTTCATGCGAATAGTATTTAGCTTGCCTGAAGTCTCCGATTTTTTAATTAAAATACCAGTACCTAAACGACCCAAATTTTTTTGAAATGCCTGTGATTGGAAAATATAGTTGTAATATCCAATATTTGTTTTAGCACCATCTCTTGCATAAAGCATGTAATAAACAGGACTAACAACTCCAAAATATTTCGATAATCCAACCGAACCAACAATTACATTCATACTGTTCAGAACAATATCATTAGGTCTTGCTAACTTATAAGCTGTTAAATCTTCTTTAGGCTTATTTCCACCTCCTGTTTTTTCAGATTGTGGTATAACCCCTTGATGCATAGTTAATGACAAAATAAAATCAGTTTTTATCGGATCATTTTTTTCATTTCTCTCAGCGAGAGGGGCTTTTAAGCGTTTTACATCCCAACTAGCAGGAATTTTTCCGACCCAATCGATACCCGAATCTTTATAAGCATCATATTTATTAAACATTCCGCTTCTCCTTAAAGACCCAAAATCTGTGCAATCAAACCATCCGCTTGTTTCTCAAGACTTAAAATATCCTGAGCCACATCTTCTAAAGAACGTAACGGTTTATGTTGATAGAAATACTTATTAAAACTGATCTCATAACCAATTTTCACCGAATCCAAATTAATCCATGCTTCATCCACATGCGGTTTTACTTCATCTAAAAAGTATTGGTGAATACGCTGATTTAACGGTACAGACTCACTGTCACGGATATCAGCATTGCTTTCATAGGTGATGTACTCACCTCTTTTGCCTGTAGCAAAATAACCAAAGTCGGCTAAATCAGATTCTTCACAGCCTAAACGCTCAAGTAACTCTGCCAACTTATCGCCATTCAGTTTCAGCACTTTTTTCAGCACTTTCTCAGCCGTTTCGTCATACCAGCTCACAGCATTTAAAATGCTGTTCTTTTCAGGAGCAGACAGCTTTAGACCAAGGGCTTTAATCGCTTTATCCACATTGTCTTTAAACACATTAAAGTCATTGGAATCAACTTCACCCACTTGCGCCATAATCGCTTGAGCAGATTCAAACAAAGTCTTGAGTGCTGTCCAATGCTTAATATCAAACAGCTTAGCTTTTGCCTTGGTATTTAAGCTAATTTCTTGCTTCTCACACCAATCTAAAACGTCTTTTTCCACTTCTTTGAGCTTGCCTGCTTGGTATATCGCATCACCATATTCAGCAAACATATATTCCATTGGCTCAAGCAATGACTTATCAAAACGTAATGGCTGTAAACGCTCCAAACTAAACTGCGCTTTACGACGGTCAGGGCGTTCGATATTGACTTTATAATAGCCAAAATCACTATTATTAAAGACCTTAGAGGCTAATCCAATTGGATCATTATTGGCATCTAAACCACGCTCAACATCTTGCCCATTGAGGTACACATTTAAAATTTCCTCAAGATGCTCAGGTGCAAACTCACAGTTCTTTTGTCCTAAGTTTTTACGTAACTTACGGTAAAGCAAACTTGCATCAATCAGTTGTACTTTGCCTTTACGTGACTCAGGCTTGTTATTGGATAACAACCAAATATAAGTGGTAATACCCGTGTTATAGAACAAGTTGTTTGGCAATTGAATGATGGCATTCAGCAAATCATTTTCGATGATATAACGACGAATGTTGGATTCGCCGCCACCTGCATCACCTGTAAATAAACTTGAACCATTATGGACAGAAGCAATACGGCTACCAATACCATTTTGCTCAGGCGAGCTCATCTTACTGACCATTTCCATGAGGAATAAAAGCTGACCATCGCTCGAACGTGGCGTTGCATCTTCTTCTTTCAGTTCACCCCAATAGTTTTTAAGCTCGACTCTAAAACGTGGGTCGATGACTTTTTTATCTTCGACAATGTATTTTTGATCTGATGCCCAGCTTTTACCATACGGAGGATTTGACAACATAAAGTCAAAACGTTTTGAGGCAAACTCATCACTTGCCAATGTTGAACCCACACGAATGTTTTCAGGGTTGTTGCCCTTAATCATCATGTCTGATTTACAGATGGCATAGGTTTCGTCGTTAATCTCTTTACCGTAGAGGAAGATGTCACGATCTTCATCGCTATAACGCTCTTCAATAAAGTTTTGCGCTTCGGTGAGCATACCGCCACTACCGCACGCTGGGTCATACACAGACAAGGCATACGGAATACGGTCTTTGATTGGGTCAAAGACTAAGTGCGTCATCAGGTCAATTACTTCACGTGGGGTAAAGTGTTCACCTGCCTCTTCGTTATTTTCTTCGTTAAATTTACGAATCAGCTCTTCAAAGACATAACCCATACCAAGGTTAGACAAGCCACCGAGCTTATAGCCATTCGGATCTTGTGTTTCGAATGGGCTGAGGTTGATGTATGGCGATACAAATTTTTCCAGTACATCTAGCAAAACATCTTTGTTTGCCATGTGGCGAATTTGGGCAAATAAATTAAAGCAGTCGATGATCTCTTTAACGTTATCGCTAAAACCACGTAGGTAGTCTTCAAAGTTTGCTAGTAGAATTTGCTGATTATTGGTTGCTGTTTCGAATAGGCTTTTGAGCGTCCATTGCGAAGTGTTATAAAACACATATCCTGAAATATGACGTAGTGGTAAATCATCCAATTCTACAAAATCAGGCTCGGCTTGTTGGTCTTGGACTTCAGCTAAGATCTCAGCTTTGGTTGGTTCTAATAAGGTATCTAAACGACGTAATACCACCATCGGCAAAATGATGTCACGGTACTTACCACGTACATACACGTCACGTAGGCAGTCGTCTGCAATTGACCAGATAAAAGAAACTAATTTATTGTGTACTGAGTGATCCATGTTTTAACCTAAAAATATAAATTTTGTAATAACTTGCATTTATCTAACCCTATTCTATATTTGAAGAGTCGTTAGAAAATGACGATTTTTCTACTTAGCGACATTTATTGTCGCTAAGCATTGATCTGAAATCTTTTTGAACCTAATATTCTTGAACTGAACCTTAATACGCCATCTTACGGCTATCGAAATCATAGGTCGTGAGCAAAGCTTCTCCATCTGCGACCACAACTACACCACCTTTATCTCTAAGTCGCTTGGCAACTTTCAATTGTGCTTCAAGTTCATGAATTGTCTCATTCAATAACTTACGATTCAGGAACCATCGATCGCCTTGGATGACACCATGATCTAAAGTAAAGTTGATCATGTCTTTGGTAATGCCACGCTGTTGTGCTCGTTTCTGAACATGCTTGGTATCGTACATGACATCTCTCCCTTAAATTTGGCTCAGCAACTGAGTGAGCTTTGCTTGAGTGATTGAATATTCATTTTGCAAAGCACTCAATGCTTTCAATTCCTCATCCAAATTAAGTTCTGCTAGCTTTAATTCATGCTCAAAATACTCGGAACAGTGCAAGCTATACTTCTTAGATCGAACCTCTTGAATCGAAACATCTTTCACCAAATTCGACTCGGTATCACATCCATTAATTAAATTGACGATGTGTTGAGTTTCTTCATCAGTGAGTACAAGTTTGCCTCGTTTTTTGACACCTAAATTTCGACCATCAACCAAGCGAATGTCATAGGAGTCTTTCGCCTTATTCAGAACTAATAAGCTCATTTCTACCGCTGAATTTAAAAGCGTACCAGCAGGTAAAAGCGTTACAGATTCAACCAAATTTTTTTCAACTAGCTTTTCACGTAGTTCAGCATCATACCCCCCTCGGAATAACCAACCCGGGATAATAAGTAAATATGCTTTTCCTTGATCATTGAGCTGATAAAGTGCTTGTTGAATCCATAAACTCTCTGATGCACTTGATGGAATTTTTGCCTGAATGAATTGCTCTTTCAGGTACTCATTACCTGACACTAATTGCGATTGTACTCGTAGACCAATAGGCGGATTACTTACAACAAGATCAACACCATGTGAGGCTTCATTTTCAACCAATGAATCAGACCGTTTAATATTAACTTCAATTCCAGCTAAATTCGCTAAGATAGAAGCAATACCTATAGCAGTGGTATTAATATCTCGTAAAATTGTTTTCTCAGCTTGCAATGCTATCGGAGTAAGCGCAAGCCCACAGGCTCCGTCATATAAGATTTTGTCCTTACATGAACCCACCAACTTATTAAATATATTGGTAACCACCTCAGAGTCTATATTTTCTAACTTTAGAGAAAGATATAGATTAGTCAGCATCGTTAAAACTTGAATCTCATAATCTAGGTTAGAATGACGAAGTTCTACAAAAAACTGAATAATTTCTTGTAATTGTGTGCTGCCAACTGTAAATAAATTCGAATTAAACCAGTGCAATCTTTCATCTGATGCTATCTTTAATTTCAGTTGTTCAACAGTGTCTTGTTTATTTAAGCGTAATAAATTACTGATACCATCTATATCATTTTTTACCATGAAAGCGATGACGGAAAACAGCTGCACTGAATCCTGTACAGGCATATCACCACGTAGTAAATCTACATATTTAAAAATATCTTTTGAAATATTCATTGTCATAGCCTCCTAAGCAATCAGCTTCTGGATTGTTGCTTCCATCACTTTTAAGTGCGATTTTTTCATCTCTTCCAATAACATCAATGCCCGATGATGTTGGTAAAATGCTTGCGCAATAATTTCTTGCTTAGAAAACTCTGGTAAATTGATCTCAATATCCTTTAAACCACTGACAGGGATATTCATAATTACTGTGCCTTTATTTAGGCTAGTGAGTACCGCTTGACCATATTCACTATTCAAGAACACAGTTAAAAATTCAGGTAAAACAGTTGTCGAGTTCACCTTGATTACTAGGCACGTTGCAGGAGCCAACAAATTTAATTGTTCCTGTTCAGGTGTCACAATTGCAGCACGTAAATTTGTTCCTTTTGATAAGAAGACAATATCACCTGCTTTTAGCTTCTTTTTTTCGATAAGGTCTTGATCAACAAATACAGCTTTTGTTGTGTCAGTATTTACATTAAGAAAACCGTTGTCATTTAGGCTCTGCCCAGTCAGCAAAGATGCCTCCACAAGATTTTCAGCTTTGGCATCATTAAACTTATTGATACCAACGATAATACTCGAACATAATTCATTTAGTTTCATAGCTACCTCAAAATTGTTTTTATTAAAACCATTTTCATTCCATGAGCAGATAGTAGCCTCAACAAACCAACCTGTAAATAGTTTTTATAAAACTTTTTAAATTAAAACATAGAAACTTCTGATTTATACTTAAATATCGAAATGTTGGACAAGCTGTAGTTAAGATTTAAAGACTTTAATTATTAGTTGAAAAAAACATATCCATTTTCACGTCCCTGAGCATAAGCCCACTCCGCCACCTTAAGCGAACGCTCTTTATCAGTCAGAAAGCCCAGCACAGAAATTTGATCCACAATAATCAAATCATGCTCTTCATTACGTTCTTTCCACTTACGCAAAAACCCATCTGAAGCTAATAAATTACTTTTCTTAGAATTACAGCTTGAATCTGCCAATACAAAGTTATGCCCCGTATCCGATGGATACATTGACCAAGGGATAAAATGATCAACTGCATAATTGCCTTTTTTCATTAGCTTATTACAGTAGAAGCATTTACAGTCTTGTAGCTCAACCAAAACATTTGCCACAGCATTTAACTGGCTCCGACTCGGCTCAAACATGAATTGTTCAAGGTTCGGTAATTGATTCAGAATTTGTGCATTACTGCTGTTCTTTCGGATGTAATCAATCCACCGTTTCTGACAAAGTTCTTCAATAATCTCGCTAAATTGGCGTAAGCAATACATCACTTGAGGTAAAAGAATGAGTTGCTTTCCGCACTGATCAAGCTGATATAAAAACTCAAAATTTTGACCATTGATGTTTTGCAGATAACGGACAGGCATTTCTCTCACAGTGCGAGCCACATCTTTAACTAACTTCAGCCACACCAATGAATCTCGTCTTAATAATCCAAGAGATGAGTAGCTCTGCCTTAATGCAATAATGCGATTCACTATGGCTGCTTGCTTGCCATTGTTCTGATTTAAGATCAGCTGGCCTTCATCATTAAACACATACGGTACAGCCTGCTTCCAATACAGCTCGATAAACTTTTCTGCAATCTCTGTATATTCGAGTGATAAACTTCCACCTGCGTCTTCACCTTTTTCAATCGCCAATCGGCTTAGGCTAATAAGTAAAGCAAACTTATAGGTACTGCTAAAACTTCCTGATTGTAAAATCAACTGAATATTCTTTAGAAATTTGAGCTGTTCTTGTGCTGTAGGAATTAGATCAGCCATGTTTTTTCCAAAGTAAATTGAGCCATTTTTCTTGACGATCAGGTCGCTGATCTAGCGTAATCCATTGCTGGTTTTGTTCAACATCTTCAAAGAGCTGAAGTAATGCTTTTGCCTGATTCTCATCTAAATCCGTAAAAACCCTCCCATCTTTTTCTCGGTCACTGTCACCATACTTAAATGACATATACAGCACACCATTTGGTTTTAAGGCTGTTATCAACTGGCCAATGACTTCAGCTAAGCGATCACGCTCACAATGTAATAAAGAGGCACATGCCCACACGCCATCATAAACCTCATGCTCATCAATCTCATAAAAGCTCATTAGCTGAACTCGAACACCTGTAAGCTGAGTTGCTTTTTTCGCAAGCTCTTCTGAGTAATCTATTGCATCAACTTCATAGCCTTTATTTTTAAAAGCTAAAGTGTCACGACCTGACCCACAGCCAACATCAAGAATGTAAGCTTGTTTAGGCAACTCAGTTAAAAATGGTTGGTATAAACTAACCATATCAACGTGTAAAGTTGCCTCAGCAAAATCATCTGCAAAATTATTGTAGTAATCTATTGTTTTCATTCTTAGTACTTAGTCCCAAACTAAGCTTAGTCTACTAAAAAACAAAAAAATAAGGGTGCAAAGCATCCCTTATTCTCGACTCGCCAACTTATTTTCAATCCACTGATGGATCTCATAAGCTGACCAGCCAATACGGTTTTGGGTAATTTTAACTTTCTTTGGAAATGTCGGATCATAATACGGTGAGTTTTCATCCATCATTTCATAGATAGTCGAACGTGCAACACCTACAATTTCTACAACCTGCTTAATACTGATGAGTTGATTCATTTGAAAAGTTTGACCAACAAACGCATTCATGAGTTTACTCCTAATCATTCATGCGAGCGGTTATTCGCTCAAATGATACGCAGCTCCGTAAAAATTTAATCTGCTTAAACCTCAACAATCTTTCAATTCAAAGTTTGAACAGAACGCTGTAACTCATTCTGTAAATTCAAGTTTGTGGTTTTCTTTTGTTGAGCATCTTCGCTGCCTTCTTCAGATGGATAAAGCTCTTCAATGACGTCTAACCCATCACCTGAATCCATTTCAAAAACTGCATTTGCATAACCCTGTCTCGCCTTATGATCTAAAGCTTCCTGATTAAAACCACTAGATTTACTCTGGTGATCAATTTCTTTAGCAGTCTGTATAGCTTGCTTTAAATCAACTCCTTCACGCAAAGTTAAATCCACGTAATACACAGGCTGGCGATAGCTTTGGGTCGTGGATTTACCCCGAAGTGTAAGTTGCAATGGCAAGCATGAAAGTAAACCATTCGATGCTGCATGATAGTAGCTTAGTCGTGCGGCCAAGGTCCTTATACTGTTAAAGCCTGTGGTTCTAAAAATGAAGGTCCCAAGCTCATCCGACTCATCCAAGTTCACATGCAAACGCCCATAAGGCTTACAGTGCCCGCCTTGAGCCATTGAGCATAAATCAGGGGATGGGCATGGATGCTGCTCTACACCTTGATTAGTCAATCGCTGGCAAGTTTCACCATTACCCACACAAACGGGTCGTCCAGTTTGACGGTCAAATAAGCTGTACTCTGCACGCAGATTCAGCTCAGGATCATTAAAGATCATCCGGACGGGTATGCTTCGCAGTTTTTGATTGGGTGCTTTGGCCCGCAGCTGTTCATCCAGTGGGTGCTTCACCCAACCACTGTCCTTATTTTGGATTTGGCTGGTAATGGTAAATTGATCATCCTTTTCAGGCAGACGTTTGCCGTTCTTTTCCACAACTTTGCCGATACTGATTCTGCCAAGTATTGGCGGTGTGATTGCTAGACCTTTAATCATGGTCCTTTCCTCTTATCTTTAAATAAATTGCTGTATTGATTAAAAATGAAATGGGCATAAAAAATCCCATGTGCTGAGGCATGGGATTTCTAGGCTGGTTGGATATTTTGCTTAGGCTAAATTACTTTCAACCATCATTGGTATAGATGTTAAAACGCCGTGAACCTGTTTTACTTTGCGGGAATTGGCTGAGGTATTCAGGGTGTGATTTCAGCAAAGCCTTGGCATCTAAGCTGATTGAATCCTTAGCCTTTTTCCACGTCACTGAGCCTGCTTTAAAAGTGGCACGCTCCGCCTGCTGCATCTTGGCTTGCAGCTGGTGCTTCAGCAGATCAAACTGCTCCTGATGCTTGTCGATTTGATTACGTGCCTGAATCAGCTGTTCAAACTGCTGGTTGGCCTGCTCATCCCCAGATAAGTCTGCAGTGCTCAATGGCACATGTTCGGGATACAGCTGCTGTAAAGCCTTGGCTGCCGATGCGCTGGCATCTGCATCAGGCGGTGTATCCTTCTCGACACATTCCCAGAAGTAACGTTCTGCATTCACAATATGCTGAATGACCGATTCACTGCGGGTCACTTTAAAAATCCGCGTTTCATGTCCGCAGAGCAGTACACAGATATGCGCTGCTTTCTTTCCCGTTACGGCCAATTGATGCTGTACCTGACACAGCACATATAACGGCACACCATCCCGCCACAGCTTGGCGCCATGTTCACCAGCAGTTTTGCATTCCAGAATCTGCACATCTGCATCACCCACTACGGAATAATCTAAGTTAGCTAACATGAAATGCTTGTCTGGGTCAGGATGCTGCAGCACAGCATTCACGCGGCGGACTTTATAGTTGGTATGCATGCTGTAGTATTCAGCAACAAGCGGTTCAAGTCGCTTGCCCCAATATAAAGGCGCATGGCCTTCGCTTTCATCTTCGATGGATTGCTTGATCCTACCTGTTTTGATCATCCACAGTTCCAGCATCGACATATAAGGATTGAGTCCGCAAGCTGCAGCACAGTCACTGCTGCCGATACCTTGCCTGCGTACTTCCAGCCATTCGGCTTGGCTCATATTTTTGGTTTCTACAAAGCGTTTGGCGGTAATAAGTTTAGGTGACCTGAATCCTATAGGTTGTTTAGATGCTGCAGATGGATTTGATAAATTATTCATTGTGAATTCCTCAATTTTAAATTTTTGGCATAAAAAAACCACATCCGAAGATATGGTCTGATATTTCTAAATGAATCTATTTTAAAATGAGACGACTGCTAAATGGCGCTTTAGGTTTTCTTCAGAAACGCCAGCTATTACAATTTCTAAAATGTCTGCATTTAATTGAAGACCTTGATTAAAGGAATAGCCAAAATTACCTTTTATCGTTTCTACTAAAACATCGAAAGATTTCTTATCTTTCATTTTTAATAAAAAACTTTCATCCCCTAATTTCTTAATTGAAATGATACTCACTGTACTCTCCGTTTTACTATTTATCTTGCAAATAGTTAGTGGAGCTTAGAAATCAGGATTTCAATAAGAAGTGTTCAAATAATTGTAAATACACAGATTAGGACAACATCAGTAGCGCCTGTTCCAGTCCACGTTGTTTTAAGCCTGCCCCTGCTCCAAACCATGCTGAATCCAGCCGGTGATCCTGACTCATGGCTCGACGTTCATGATCTGCAAATTCCGTGATGCTGCACAGCAACCCATAAGCCGTATCTTTGGCTGAGCTGAGTTCTGCCCCTCGGCCATGCCCGTTAAACATAGTCATGACTTTCGACATGGCTCGGCCATTCGGTTCAACCTTGTCTTTGCTTTGTGATTTACTGGCTACATTGCGGTAGAACTGGATAATGCCTTCATCCTGCTGCATTGGACTGAGGCTGGTATTGTTAAATACCGCGTCAAAATAAGCAGCCGCTTCTTGTTGAGTGACTTTACGTTGACTGAGTTGCTTCATTTCATACATGTGTTCATCCCATTGCCGTACTGAGATTCCCAACTGCTGTTTGATCTTATCTGCATCAAAACGGGTACTGTGTGGGACTTTGACCACGCCTGCACTGCTGTTCTGTCCTTTTAGGGCAATGGCTAAAGTGTTGTTGCACACTACGCGGATTGAAGTAAATTGCGCTGTGGTCGCCAGCGTTCCGTCACAGCCCGTTGCCAACAATATATAGCCATTACTAACATCTTTACCTTTGAGTGCCGCGCTTTGTCCTGTTCTGGCTAAAGCCCAGAATTTCTTTCCGCCTTTCAATACGCCTGCGGTTTCCAGTTCAAAGCCTGATTGCTCTGTTAAATCTCGGTAGAACTCCAACACCTCTGCAGGCTGCACTTCCTGATAACGCTGACTGACCACCGATAGAGGTGCATGGGTATCCGAGCGATAAAGTACGCGCTGTTCTTCATAAGGCATGATGATGTTTTGCCCGCGTTCATTTTTCGCCATATAGCTGACATCAGAAGATTCAATGCGCCAGTCCATGCCGGCCTGCTGTGCCCATACTTCAATCGGCTGATTATGCGTAAGCTGGTTGCCGAGGCTATGCCAAGGGGTGTCACCGACATAAGCCATTTGTTCAATTTGATGCGCCATGTTTATATTTCCTATAAATGTATGTTGAAATTCATGTTGTTGATTAAATGTGTTTAAGGTTTGTGGCTTGAGCTTTATGATTTTTTGACCCAAACAAAATGCTGCTGACAGTCCTGACAAATATATTGATCTTCATTGCGATAATATTTTTCGTAGCAGAATTGGCTGACAACCACCAGCACACCGCCAATCACTACACCTACAGCAGCACCTGCCGCAGGTGAAAAGCCGACCTTCTTAGCAAGTCTTGCTCCCAGCACAGCCATTTGTGCAGGTGAGATATTGCGCTGAAGCTGTTTAAAGTAATTTGCGTTTGATTTGCCAGATGCGGTTTGTCTGACATTGCCCGACTTGCAGTAGGGACATTGAATGATGGACACGGTATATTCCTTGTCAGATGTACCCTGACAAAAGCTAAAGTGAAGGCATAAAAAAACCGCATCCCTTTAGGACACGGTTTAGTCAGTTCTAGATTAATGTTTAGATTAAATACGCTTAGTTAAAGCTGTAGCTCGCTGTTCCCTGCTGTGTTTCAACATCAACACGCACAACATTATCGTAACCGCAGCCGGTTAATTTCAGCCTTAAACGCAAGCCCATTTTAAAATGCTGCGGGTATTCCAGTGATCTGCGGTAGCCTTCATAACTGCATTCACCATTGTTGATTAAAACGTTGGTGACATCGATGGGATCTGGGCTGTTGGAACGAATGGTGATGACATGCGCCACTTGGTTTTGTGCATACCAGTTGCTGGTATCTTATACATTCATTTCAACACTAAAAGTATTGGGATCAAGGCTGGAGTCGCACCCGTACAGCATCATGCCTGCAGCAGCCGTTACTGCCAGCAGGATCGATTTAAAATATTTATTCATAGCAATCATCCTCAGCAGTAGTTGTAGCTGACGCCGTAATCACCGGTCTCTAAATCAATACTGACCAGATGAATTTCACAATCTGTACCATTATCAAATTTATAAACGTAGTAACGGTTGCCCGCCTGCTCTGACTCTAATGCGCCGTGTTCCTGCAAGCTAAAGCCGCTCACGGGTTTACCCGTATCTTTCGCAGCTTTGGCAAAAACCAGCTGCTGATACTTGTCTATATTTTTTTGCTCAAATTCAGGCAGGTCTGCATAAGGAAGCATGGACAGCAAGGTATCTGCAGCTTTCAAATTTTGATCAAACTCAAAGCTCAGCAATTCAGGTTCATGCTGCGCCGAACTTGAGCCCTTGCTGCCAGCAGTCAATTCCTCTACATCAATGCCATCAACTTCCGCAGCAGGAATGCCTTCCGAAGCAGCAGCTTCTGACGCTGGAATATCACTCGTGCCAGCTGCAGCTGTTTGCACAGGTTTCTGAACGCTGGAATTGGCACTGAAAAAATAGAATCCGGATACGATAATAAGCGTCAAAGCCAGAATAGCTGCCAAACCCAAAATGGTTTTTTGATTCATCTCAAATCTCCTGTACTTTAGTTCGGTACAGAGACTTGGCCATTATTGGCGTTATAGTGGACAACGCGCGGACAGCCGCCCTGAAAGTTCACCGTGAAATTACGCCAGCCGCGGTTACCCGGATTGGTTTTATACATGCACTGATACACGCCTCCACCTAAATTTCGAGCCTGCACAAAATAGGATTCACTGGCTTGCGCAAACCAGCCTGCCTGCGCCCATGACGCGCCTGCAAGAAGTGATGAAATCAGGGCAGTTTTTAGGAAAGTTTTTAACATAGTCATTTTCTCTTTTTACAGGCATCACCGGTCTTCAGCAGATCCGGTGTCCCCCATGCAATCTTTGTTGGAATGAATATCTAAGTTTTTGAATTTTTTATAGACGATAAAGCGTACAGATCTACTTAGCTCAAAACAGCATTAGAGATTCATCTTCATATCGGTAATATGTATTTGAAAAAGTTTTATTCTTAAAAAGCTATAAACACAGCTATGCACAGCACGCGGGCCTAATGACCCATCGGCACAAATACTGAAAAAGAGAAAAATAAGGGATGATATTGATGTAAGCGCATGGCGTACTCCTTTGTTTTAAAAGAATTCTGCCAATTCACTGCTAATATGATGGTGGCAGAACGAAGAAGGGTTAGCAGACTGGTAACAAAGAAACCAGCACGCGCAAGCGCGTCCCCCCTCCGCCCTACCGCAAAGAAAGGGGGACGAACGGGTCCACAACATGCAAAATCAGATTTCGCATATTGTCTTTGTTAATGGGTCTGCTAAAACCCGCTGACGATGTAGGTCAGCAGGCTAAGGATAATCTGCACGGTGTAGAGCGTCAAGCAAGTGCTGGAATGCAATATGAATTTTCAGCGCCGTACCGGGGCTCCATCAAACCATTTAAATCCTTTCGGGTAGATGCAGATTCTACTCGGAAGCCCAAACTGACCCGTTTGATTCTCCGGCATGCTATTTAATGCACCCAAAGGACAGCCCGCTTCTTCTTGCATGATCCGGTCAATCCGCAGCGCGTTTTGTGCATCAGCATCGGAAAGCTGATGATGCATTTCTGGATAAACGCATGTGCCCAAATATCCAGTCGCTCTCATCCAGTGCTCTCTGATCTCATTGCAATATCCCAAAGGGTCAGAATAGAGTGATCGGTTAAAGCTCAGATAAAAGTGAATCACATAGCGCTGCTGAACATCATCCCGTACAACCTGATAAAAGCGGTAAACGACTTGTGTTCTATACCAATACTCAGCCGCTAGACTTTTTTGGAAATTTAATAAATACCGCTCTAACTGCCGTATGTCGATCATTTCATTTCCTGCCTCATTTAAGCTCAGTTCTAGTTTCAAATCCGCAGCATCTGGATAGATTTGACTGGTATTGCAATAAGATTCTCTCAGCTTTTCAATTTGCTTTTCATAACGCTCATTCTGCTTGTGCATTTCTTCAGTCAAGCTGGTGCTTTCAAACAGTATTCTCAACCGCTTTACGATCTTATTGATATAAAAACCAGCGCTTCTTTGCGCCGTGACCTCAAAGAACCGAATCTGCTCTTCCTGTAATACACTGCAGTAAGCCTGAAAGAACTTGTCTGCCCAAAAGGAAAAAGATAAATGCTCATGAATGCCAACGGCCATCATTCTGCGCCACGATGAAAAATAGTCAGACAGCTTGCGTTTAAACTCATCATCGATATTCTTGTGATGAGCATCGTAATCAGTACCTTCTGGAATTGGAGCAAATCGAGTCGTTTGGTAATGCTCTAAAACGTCTTGTTCTAAACGTACTGCTGCAGACTCTAACTCTGAATGACTCATGTGCTGTCCTATGAATGAATTGATTTCATAGAACTGGCATCTTCATAATTTTTTAAACCAAATCTCCTCTTCCAGCTTTGCTAAAGCAGTCTGCGCATTCCACTCTTTGATTCTTCTATTTTCTTCTGTATCAG
The DNA here is from genome assembly GCF_013420275.1 of Acinetobacter sp. YH01020. Classification (NCBI taxonomy): domain Bacteria; kingdom Pseudomonadati; phylum Pseudomonadota; class Gammaproteobacteria; order Moraxellales; family Moraxellaceae; genus Acinetobacter; species Acinetobacter sp. YH01020. The sequence goes on along the minus strand of NZ_VOYN01000052.1, from coordinate 1,335 downwards.
GTATTGGGCGACCATGATGCTGATAATCTCCTTTATAAAACGTTTTACGTCCTTGTGGTTTAACCAATAACGTCTGCTCGTATTTATCAGGGTCACTGAGATACGCAACTGCACCCAAAGCATTATTGCCTTGTTCGGGTATCGCTCGACGAATATCTCCAATGCCTAAACAACCTTGCTTCTCGTAGTTTTCTTTATTTTCTGTCGTGTTGATGTTCCATCCCGTCCCTTTGCCTAAAGTAATCTCATTCCACTTCTCAATGACCCCTTCAGCAATCTTATAATCGCTCTGGTGCTCAGACCGATTAATCACCAATGCCAAGTGAGCATGAAAACCCTTTGTAATCCCTTGCTCCAGTGCGATTGCATAGGTTACTAATGCATCAAAACAGCCATTTTTATCAGTAATCACAGCACGGAAGCTATCGATATGCTGATAGAAGTCATGCACCGTAATCTCACTCATGCTGTCCTTGCTATAGCTCAAATCCACTCTGATCACCAAAACCGAATAATATCCCTTAATTGCACCTTCGAACTCCTCAAGTAATGCCACTCGATTCAATCCTTTCCGTCTTGTAAAGCTTTTGATCTCCTCGCGTATCATCCCTCGATGCGCATGTAAGATTCGTCTTAGAGCCTTAATTGCACCTATAGACAACCCTGATAGATATTCACCAACGCTGAGCATTCCACGCTGGCTATCGACATGTTCAGTGACTGCAATAAATGCCTTAATTGAGGCTGCATACTCAACCCCTTCTTGCTTAAAAGCTTTGAATGCACAGTACAGACGTTCCAGATTGAAAATGAAATCTTCATTCGTCATATCAAAATTAAGACATACATCTACACAGGCATGAATGGCATACAGCACCCCAGCCTGATGATCTAAATCGAATTGCAGCACGTTGAACTTCCTTAACTATGATGAGCGTCATAGTTAAGCAATGGACTTATTTTTTTAAATGACACCCAGATCTAGAGTAAGGATTAGTCATCCGATATTCCCATGTATCGAATCGTGCTCTCATCCTGCATAGGCTATTGATCAATAGCGTCATGTATATAGAGATATCTATTCAGTCTATATGACATATCCAACTGTTCTTGTTATAGGTATGAGTAATAGTGATTGTATTGATATATAGAGTACTTATAGTTCTATGATCTATAGCAACAAGTCTAATATTAGTATTAATCTCTATATTAGACTTCCGTCATAAATCAAAAAACGTACAATTTATTTGATCTTAAATTAATCAGCAAAATTATTTAATTCAAGGGATAATTCTTGGATGAAATTCAAAGATATTCAAAAATTATCAGACGTTA
>NZ_VOYN01000051.1:0-23464 GCF_013420275.1 Acinetobacter sp. YH01020 | reverse complement strand
AATGAGATGATCAATCGGCTTGAAGAAATTGTAAAAAAGAACTGTGCTGATTGGGAGATTGACTTGATTGAGTTCAATGGTGAAGCTGATCATATTCACTTATTGTTAGATATGCACCCGAACATCATGCCAAGTAAATTCATCAATAATCTAAAAACTGTATCAAGCAGACTGATACGCAAGGAGTTCGGTGAAGAACTAAAACCTTATTATTGGAAACCTGTGCTTTGGACGAGGGCATACTGTCTACTTACAACAGGTGGAGCGACAATTGATGTAATTCGAGAATACATCCAAAACCAAGAAAGACCCGACTGAAAAGGCGTGCTATCCATCTCCATCTAAATCACAGATTATAGATGGAGAATTCCGCACATTTAGTTAAAACATAAGAGCTTTTGCCCTTTAGTTTACCCACTAAATTAGACACTGAATGTTTAGGGTGAACACTTACAAGCATGTGAATATGATCATCCTCGCCATTAAACTCAATGAGTTCACAATTCATTTGCAAGCAAGTTTCTTTCATAATCTCTTTTAAAGAAGTCAGTATTTCCATTGTTAATACATCTCTTCGGTATTTTGTAACAAATACTAGATGAACAATATTGTTAAAAATACATGATCTACCTGTTCTCCACTCGTACATATTAACCACACACTAGATTTACATTGATCTTATTTTGAGCAAAAATAAGCTTGTTCACTAGAGGTTTTTTTAATTGCTATCAGGCATCAGATTAAGGGCATATCCAACTGAACATCAAAAACTAATTTTAAGTCAGTGGATGGGTTGTGCTCGTTTTATTTGGAATGCCAAATGTGATGAAGATAAATACTATCGTGGTTTTGCTCGCAAATTCACACCATACAATCACTATTATGAAACCCAAGATCAGAAATATTCTCACTTTAAATCGAATGAATTAAGCTCTTGGCTTGCAAACTGTCCTAGCACCATTCAAAAGAACTCAACCGTAAATTGGTTTAATACGCTCAAAAAATCCATTAAGGGTGTGTGTGGACGACCAAGACGCAAAAAAAAATCAGACAAAGGTTCTGTCCATTTAACATCTGATTTATTTGAGTTTCGAGTAGAAAACAATAAGCGTAAATTATTTATTGGCGGTAAGAAATTCAATATCGGAGCTTTAAATTTTAAAGCTCATGCTGAGTTTAAAGAGCCAAAATCCATCCACATTAGCAAAGAACGAGGTCAATATTTCATTGGCTTCTGTTATAAAGATGATGTGGAAGTTGCAGAATTTGACGGTAAAAAATTCAACGCTGATAAATACTCAGAAAAGCACCTCAAACGCTTACGTGACATGAATGAGGAACACCTACAAAAGGTGGTTGTTGGTATAGATCGTGGTGTCACCATCCCTGTTCATGCAGGACATGAGCAATTCGATTTCAGTAAAGAACAAAAGAAACATTTAAGTAAAGCAGATCGTTATATTAAACGATTGCAAAAAAGACTTGCTCGACAAGTAAAAGGCTCAAATCGTAGAGCCAAGATTAAACATCGACTTGCTGTGCATCATGCAAAAAAAGCCAATATCCGTAAGGATTTCGCTCATAAAACAAGTCGAAGTTTGGTTAATGGATTTGGTCAGGTATTTATTTTTGAGAAACTAAATACCAAACAGATGACCAAAAAGCCTAACCCCAAGAAAGATGAGTTCGGACGTTTTGTTCCAAATAAGGCTAAAGCTAAAGCAGGGTTAAACAAAGCTATTCTTAATGTTGGATGGCACAGAATTTCAGAATTCTTAACGTATAAATCAGTCAAATTAGGTAAGGCTGTATTTACAATTCATGCTTCTTACACAAGTCAGGAGTGCGCTTCATGCGGTCACACTCACCACGACAATCGCAAAAGCCAAGACAGGTTTAATTGCGTGAGTTGTGGACATGCTGATAATGCAGATCACAATGCATCAATTGTTATTAAGAACAGAGCAATTAAATTAGTTTTAGACTGTGGAACACAGTTGGATGGTAATTATTTATCATCTAGTGGGCGTAGAGGTGTTCGTAAGACGACTAGAGGTGTCAAAACTTCTTTTCGCAGTACCGTAGAAGCGTCAAAAGAGATGTGTGCAACTTAGGTTGCACTACAAAAACTCGGTTGCTTTAGCTCCGAGTAGTTCATTTAAGCATTAAGTGATCAGGCTTTTTCGTTATAATAGATCCCAATTTACATTCTGATTAAAAGCTGATTATGACTGTTCGTACTCGTATCGCACCTTCTCCTACTGGTTTCCCGCATGTTGGGACTGCTTATATTGCATTATTTAACTTATGTTTTGCGAAGCAACATGGCGGTGAATTTATTCTTCGCATTGAAGATACAGACCAACTGCGCTCTACGCCAGAATCTGAAAAAATGATTTTAGATTCATTGCGTTGGTTAGGTTTGAACTGGTCAGAAGGTCCAGATGTGGGTGGTCCTCATGCACCATACCGCCAATCTGAACGTATGGACATTTATAAACAATATGCTTTGGAACTGGTTGAAAAAGGCCATGCATTCTACTGCTTTGCAACAGCAGAAGAACTCGATCAAATGCGTGCGGAACAACAAGCACGTGGTGAATCACCGCGTTATGACGGTCGTGGCTTAAAACACACTGCAGAAGAAGTGGCACAGCGTTTGGCTGCTGGTGAACCGCATGTCATTCGTATGAAAGTGCCTGAAGAAGGAATTTGTAAATTTAACGACTTACTACGTGGTGAAGTCGAAATTCCTTGGGCGCAAGTCGACATGCAGATTCTACTGAAAACCGATGGTTTACCGACGTATCACTTGGCAAACGTGGTTGATGACCATTTAATGGAAATCACTCACGTGATTCGTGGTGAAGAATGGATTCCATCTGCGCCTAAACACCAATTATTGTACAAATATTTTGGTTGGGACATGCCTGTGCTTTGCCACATGCCACTGTTACGTAACCCAGATAAATCAAAACTGTCTAAACGTAAAAACCCAACCTCAATTAACTACTACAAAGACATCGGCGTTTTACCAGAAGCATTATTGAACTATTTAGGCCGTATGGGCTGGTCAATGCCAGATGAAAGTGAAAAATTCACTTTGGCTGAGATGATTGAACACTTTGACATTCAACGTGTATCACTAGGCGGTCCGATCTTTGATGTTGAAAAGCTAAACTGGTTAAATGGTCAATGGATTAAAGGTTTAACACCGGGTCAATTGCTCGATACCCTACTGGCTTGGAAATCAGATCGTAATACCTTGGAAGAAATCGCCGCTGCGATTCAACCGCGTATTAATTTATTGTCTGAAGCAGTGAATTGGGCAGGTTTTTATTTCAACCAATTCCCAACACTCAGCAAAGAACAGTTTGAAAGCAAAAAATTGACCGAAGAACAAGTTCGTCAAAGCCTTCAATTTGCCATTTGGCGTCTAGAAAGCATGTTCACTTGGAACAATGATACTGTCAGCCAAACGCTTATGGATTTGGCGAACCAAATGGATATTAAACTTCGTGACTTCATGCCAACCTTCTTTATTGCTATTGCAGGTTCAACATCTTCGACACCGGTTATGCAATCGATGGTAACCATTGGTCCTGATTTAACCTTTGCTCGCTTACGTCATGCGCTTGAAATTGTGGGCGGTCCGAGTAAAAAAGAAACAAAAGCATGGGAAAAACTCAATGAAAGCCTAAAACTGCCGAAAAATGATGCAGTTGATGAAGCTTAATTGATTTTTTAGTTGACGGATGGGCGTTATCCCCCTAATATAGCGCCCATACCGAGAGATGGTGTCAACCAACTCTAAGTTGCCTCAAATTGTCCCTATCGTCTAGAGGCCTAGGACATCGCCCTTTCACGGCGGTAACCGGGGTTCGAATCCCCGTAGGGACGCCATATTCAAGGTGATGCAAATCATCTTATAAAAAACCCAAGCATTATGACTTGGGTTTTTTATTGCCTAAATTTTATCTGATTTAAATTTACGGTATTTTTGCTTTCTGCGTCATTCTGATTAAAATAAACCATAGATTAAAATTATGGAGTTGCAATGCAATACCGTTGCCCTAAATGTCAAAGCCCTAAAATTATGCCTCTTGCGCAAGCAGGCCAGCCTGTTGCTCGTCCTGTCGTGCCTAAAAGCCTGATTATCCTCATCCCTGCGGTATTTATTCTTTTACTGTTGGTGATTATCAGCATCGCAATGTGGATTTTTGGTGACGGTGCAGGTGCTACATTACAAACTGCGACTGTTGTTGTATTTATTGCTTGCTTGATTGCTGGCTTCATGTTCTATCGCGACCTGCCAGATTTTAAAATCTCAATGCAAGGTTTTATGCAATCACAGAAAAAATGGAAATGCCGCGAATGTAATCATGAGTGGGAAATCTAAGCCGGCCATTTAAATTACATCAGCATTAGTGCTGATGTGATTCATCATGAGAATGCGCGTGATCATCTTGATGATGCCCATGTGCATGATCAGACTTTTGGGTATGTTGGTGTACCACACATTCATCTTCTTCGATTTGTAATGTCATCTCCGTGATTCCATGTTCATGTTGCAACATTTCAATCGCCTCAAAATATAAGGCATTACGATCGGCTTCAGGTGCAAAGAGATGAACTGTCAAATGCACATTCTTTGATGTTATTGCCCAGACCTTTAACTGGTGAATACTCTCTACCCCATTGAGTGCCAATAAATCATTGCGTAACTTTTCTATGTCAATTTCTTCAGGCACGCCTTCTAATAAAATATTGATACTTTGTTTGAGTAAAATCCAAGTCCTTGGTAAAACCCAAAAGCCAATGAGCACCGCAATTAGTGTATCGACCCACATCCAGCCCGTAAAATAAATAATCGCTGCACCAATAATTACACCAACCGAACCTAGGGCATCACTCAACACTTCTAGATACGCCCCCTTCACATTCAAGCTTTCTTGTGAACTGGAAAATAAAATACGCATCGAGATTAAGTTAATGATCAAACCAATAACGGCGACCATCATCATGCCCATACTTTGAATTTCTGGCGGTGTTGAAAAGCGCTGATAGGCCTCATACAAAATATAAATCGCCACCACAAATAGCATCAAGGCATTAAACAAGGCTGCCAAAATTTCAAAACGCTGATAGCCAAAGGTGCGTTTGTTGTCAGCAGGAAGCTTGCCAATTTTGATCGCGACCAATGCTATGGCAAGGGCTGCGGCATCGGTGAACATATGTGCCGCATCTGACAATAGCGCCAAACTTTGCGTCATAAATCCTGCAATGACTTCAATAATCAAAAACGTCGTGGTCAGTGCTAAGGCAAAACTTAATTTTTTGACATTCCCTTCCGTCACAACGGCATGGCTGTGGTCATGCCCATGATGCTCACTCATTATTTTCTGACCTTTATAAATTATATATTCTTCAGTCTTGAGCTTAACAGGTGCAGTAAACGTAATAAAATTACATTATTCAACCTTCAGTACTACGTTTTACCTTCAAACTTTAAAACTGCTTTTTTCAGCATCTACTTTCAATTTATTAAAAATAATTTTTCGCGATCTAGATGACTGAAATCACTTATAAATATTTTTCAATACCTATTCACATATCATGACAAGCATGCTAATTTTCATCTTAAGTGTGATCTGTTTAAAACAATTAAATCATTCATCGCAGCGCACGAATGACTGCAATTAATATTTTTATTAATCAAGTGGTTATATTTAGAAACAAGGAGTTTAACAATGATGATACAAGCTCTGAAAAAAATCTATGCACTGTTGTCACAACAGATGAATCCAAAGTTGCAAGGAATGCATCTTTCGATTCCAGAAGCCGAAGGTGATTACGCCCAAGGGACTTATTTTGAAATTCTTGCGGCTCAACACCATCAAGACTTTCTCAGTCACCATACTATGGATTCAGCAGACCAATCCCCTACTGACTATCGCAATGCCATGTGGAATTTTTTAAGTGCCGCATTAAAAGGTCATAAAGATGCCCAATATCGCTTAGGTCTCGGTTATTTACGTGGAGAACTCGGCTTAGACCGCAATTATGAACTTGCAGAGCTTTGGCTCAGTAAAGCGGCTGCACAAGGCCATGAACAAGCAGACTACGTCTTACATCATGCCTATGAAGACATTGTCGTATAGTCATTGCATTCTAAGTAATAAAAAACCAGCCCGCAGGCTGGTTTTTTTATTTTAAAACTGGAACTTAGTTGCCAATTTTGCGGTATTTTTGACGCTTTGCAACTAGGTCATCACCATCACGTTTACGACGGTATTCTTCAAATTCATGGTAGTTACCCGTGAAGAATTCAGGGGTTTCACCTTCAAATGACAAGATGTGCGTTGCAATACGGTCGAGGAACCAACGGTCATGCGAGATCACCATTACAGTCCCTGGGAATACCAGAATGGCATCTTCAAGCGCACGTAAAGTTTCGATATCCAAGTCGTTTGATGGTTCATCGAGTAAGATAACGTTTGCGCCCATTTGCAGGATTTTCGCAAGTTGTAAACGGTTACGTTCACCACCTGACAATTGACCTACACGTTTTTGCTGATCTTGACCTTTGAAGTTAAAGCGACCGATATACGCACGAGATGCGATTTCGTATTCACCAATTTTCAAGATATCTAAACCGCCAGAAACTTCTTCCCAAACAGTTTTGTTGTCATCTAAGGTGTCACGAATCTGACCAACATAAGCCACTTTAACAGACTCACCCAGTGTAACTGTACCTGTATCTGGTTGTTGTTCGCCTGTCATCATACGGAATAATGTGGTTTTACCCGCACCGTTTTCGCCCACAATACCTACAATTGCAGCAGGTGGTACAACGAACGATAAATCTTTATAAAGTGTACGGTCACCAAAGGATTTACTAATACCTTCAACTTCTACAACCTTGTTACCTAAACGTGGACCAGGTGGAATGTAGATTTCAGACGTTTCGTTACGCTGTTGGAATTCGCGTGAGTTAAGCTCTTCAAAACGCTCCATACGCGCTTTGTTTTTCTTTTGCTGACCTTTGGCATTTGAACGAACCCATTCAAGTTCTTTTTTCAATGCTTTAGCAAAAGATTCTTCTTGCTTCTGTTCTTGCTCTAAACGAGCATTTTTCTGCTCTAACCAAGAAGAGTAGTTGCCTTGGTATGGAATACCCATGCCGCGGTCAAGCTCAAGAATCCACTCTGCCACGTTATCCAAGAAGTAACGGTCATGGGTAATCGCAACGATCGTACCTGGGAAATCTTTCAAGAAACGTTCTAACCAAGATACTGATGAAGCATCCAAATGGTTCGTCGGTTCATCTAGAAGTAGCATGTCTGGTTTAGACAATAACAAACGGCAAAGTGCAACACGACGGCGCTCACCACCAGACAACTTAGATACATCTGCATCCCAAGCTGGAAGATTCAACGCTGCAGCAGCCTGATCCATTTGGTTGACAATGTTATGTGCATCCCATGAATGGATAATCGCTTCTAACTTCTCTTGTTCTTTTGCAAGTGCATCAAAGTCAGCATCTTCTGCTGCATATTCTGCAAACACTTCATCAAGACGCGCCAAAGCATCTAACGGCTCACGTAAACCGTCTTCAACGTTACCACGAACGTCTTTGCTTTCATCCAATGGCGGCTCTTGTTCAAGGTAACCAATTTTGATACCCGGTTGAGCACGTGCTTCACCTGAGAAATCTTTATCTACGCCCGCCATAATACGAAGCAAGGTAGATTTACCTGCACCGTTTAGACCAAGCACACCAATTTTTGCGCCTGGGAAAAATGATAAAGAGATGTCTTTCAGGATTTCGCGCTTAGGCGGAACCATCTTCGACACACGGTTCATCGTGTAAATATATTGGGCCACTTAGGACTCCTCAATAGTCAAAACATATACGGAGCAACACAAAGTTGCCCCTGCTCAATTGAGCGAAAAAATAATCGGCTATTATACGCATAAAGTCGTGAAAAAATAAGGTTTCGCACACGCCTTCAATGCATTGTTACAAGTTTAATGGCGAACAAAATTTAAACATGCGTTTTTAAGCATAATTTCGCTCATCTTTAGCTGAAAATTTTTCAATAATATGAATAATTATGATATTAGTTTTATAAATAAAGCACTTTTATTCATATATATAAGTGATAGACTGTTTAAAAAATTAGCTCACTTAGATGATGTAATCATGACCTATAAAGACGAAACTTTAGCAATTCACGCGGGGTATACCCCGGAGCCAACCACCAAAGCGGTTGCGGTGCCGATTTATCAAACCACCTCATATTCCTTTGATAACACACAGCATGGTGCTGATTTATTTGACTTAAAAGTTCAGGGTAATATTTATACCCGCATTATGAATCCAACCACGGCGGTACTTGAACAGCGTGTTGCAGCACTCGAAGGCGGTATAGGCGCACTGGCGTTGGCATCAGGTATGGCGGCCATTACATATGCGATTCAAACCATTGCTGAAGCGGGCGACAATATCGCTTCTGTTTCGACCCTGTACGGCGGCACATATAACCTGTTTGCCCACACTCTGCCGAAACAAGGCATTGAAGTTCGCTTCTTTGATTATCAGAACCCTGAAGCGCTGCGTAGCCTCATCGATGACAAAACCAAGCTGGTCTTTGTCGAATCTATTGGTAACCCATTGGGCAATATTATTGACCTCGAAGCAATTTCGAAAATTGCGCATGAATATGGCATACCTGTGGTGGTGGACAATACTGTGGCCACCCCTGTCCTGCAAAAATCTTTTGAATTTGGTGCCGACATTGTGGTGCATTCACTCACAAAATATATTGGCGGTCATGGTAATTCGATAGGCGGCATCATCGTCGACAGCGGCAAGTTCCCATGGGGCAAATACCCTGAACGCTTTAAATCACTCAATACCCCTGATCCAAGCTACCACGGGGTGAATTATGTCGAAGCTTTAGGTGAAGCCGCCTACATTGCCCGTGCGCGCGTGGTACCACTACGTAATACAGGCGCTGCGATCAGCCCACACAATGTGTTTTTGATCTTACAAGGTTTGGAAACCTTAAGCCTGCGCATGGAACGTCATACCGAAAATGCGCAAAAAGTGGCTGAATATTTACAAGCGCATCCAAAAGTAAAATGGGTCAACTACGCTGGCTTAAAAGACCATCCACAGCATGCTTTGGCGCAAAAATATGTCAAAGGAAAACCGTCGGCAATTCTTTCCTTTGGGGTTCAAGACGGCCTTGCAGGTGGCACACGTTTCATCGATGCCTTGCAGTTGTTTACTCGCCTGGTGAATATTGGTGATGCCAAAAGTTTAGCCTGCCATCCCGCGACCACGACACATCGTCAGCTCAATGAAGATGAACTCAAAGCCGCCGGTGTCAGCATTGATATGGTTCGTTTATCGATTGGGATCGAACATGCAGATGACTTGATTGCCGACTTAGATCAAGCCTTAGCTGCTGTTTAAACCACAAGTGCACAATCCACAGGTCTTATTTTTAAGGCCTGTTTTTATTTCCATTTCATTTAAATAACCACTCCCACATAATCCGCCTTCCAAATTTGGGCATCTATGGCCCTGCTTCTATATTTATTTACAATTTTATTTATCTTGAAAATCGACTTTTTTTGCGTTGCAACGATGTTGCTAAAAGCACTTCTCTTTCACATATTTATGTGTTAAAAATTGAGTAAATAGGGATTTTAATTTAGAGTAAAAACTCTAAATATTATTTTATTATCAATTACTTATCATATGGCTTTTTTTAAATAAAACGCTATCATACCGCTGACTTAAAACAGCCCTGCACATAGCGTTGTCGGGCCGATAAATGAATACAATAAAACTGATTTAACAGGGAACCTCATCGTGAATTCAAGACTTGAGAAACGTTTCGTTGACCGTGTCAACGGTAAGACCATTTTAATCACCGGTGCATCAAGTGGTATTGGTTTAACCACAGCGCATCGCCTTGCCAACGCAGGCGCACATGTTCTACTGGTTGCACGTACCAAAGAAACTCTTGATGCCGTAAAAGCTGAAATTGAAGCCACTGGCGGTAAAGCCGATGTTTTCCCATGTGACCTCAATGATATGGACTCCATTGATGCTGTGGCACAACAAATCCTCGCTTCCGTCGATCATATTGATATCTTAATTAATAACGCTGGCCGTTCTATTCGCCGTGCCGTGCATGAATCAACTGATCGTTTCCATGATTTTGAACGTACTATGCAGTTGAACTATTTTGGCGCGGTACGTTTGGTGATGAATTTACTGCCGAAAATGATGATTCGTCGTGAAGGTCATATCATCAACATCAGTTCGATTGGTGTATTGGCCAATGCAACACGCTTCTCTGCCTATGTGGCGTCTAAAGCCGCATTAGATGCTTTTAGCCGTTGCCTGAGCGCTGAAGTTCACTCGCATAATATTGCCATCACGTCGGTCTACATGCCATTGGTGCGCACGCCAATGATCGCCCCAACCAAAATTTATAAATACGTTCCAACGCTTTCTCCAGAACAAGCGACTGACCTGATTGCCTATGCCATCGTGAAACGTCCAAAGAAAGTGGCGACCAATTTGGGCCGTCTGGCTTCTATTACCTACTCAATTGCTCCAGACATTAACAACAAACTCATGTCGATTGGTTATAACTTGTTCCCAAGCTCTTCAGCGTCTATTGGGAAGCAAGAAAAACTCAATTGGGTACAAAAAGCATATGCTCGCCTATTCCCTGGTGAACACTGGTAAGACCTGATGCACCCCTAAAAAAGCCCTTTTAAGGGCTTTTTTATTGGGTTTTATGCAGCATCTTTGCTACATTGGGCTGAGATAAAATCAACTTTTATAACAATGAAAACTCAAAACATTGCCATCATCGGTGCAGGTACTGCGGGATTGGCTGCTGCAGCAATACTTGCTAATCAAGGCCATCAAATCTGCTTATATGAAAAAGTCTCACAACTTGAACCTGTGGGCGCAGGATTATTATTACAACCCGCCGGGCTTGCGGTTTTCGAACATTTAGGCATTTTGGAACATGCCTTAAGCCTAGGTGCTGTGGTAACAGGTCTGGAAGGTCAACTGGCTGGCGGCGACTTGCTGATTAACAGTCATTATCGACAAGCCGATGAACGTTCATATGGACTCGGCATTCACCGTGCCACGCTCTGTCATGTCCTCGCATCCAAAGTCCGTGAATATCCTCAACACGTTGAGTGGTGTATGGCGCATGAAGTGCATGAACTTCAAGAATCCAGTGAGGGTATAAACGTAATTGGGCAGTCCGCAGATCAATCTTTTCAACGTCAGTTTAATCTCGTGCTGATTGCCAATGGTGCACGCAGCCATTTACGTCCTAAAGCGTGGGAAAAGCTCAACCAAGCTTATCCTTGGGGGGCGAAGTGGATCATCGTGCCTGAATGCGAAGTACTCAATCCGCAGATCTTGCATCAGTTCTATGACCGTTCCAATATCATGATGGGTGTGATGCCAACGGGAGCAACTCCAACGCAGCCTGAACAGCGCCTTTCGAGCATTTTCTGGAGTCTGCCTACAGAAGATTTAGAGGGATTCTTAAAAACAAAGAACGCACAGCAGCAATGGTTGCTTGAAGTTTCGAAACGCTGGCCTAGTGTTGCAGAATGGTTAGCGCATGTGATTCCACATCCAGATGATCCGCAACAATGGCTATCTGCCAATTATCGTGATGTGGTGCTGAGCAAACTTGGTGAAGGTCGTATCGGCATATTAGGCGATGCTGCTCATGCCATGAGTCCACAGCTTGGACAAGGCGCCAATATGGCTTTGCTCGATGCATGGGCCATCAGTCAAGCTCTGCTTCAATATCAACAGGACTCCTCACTGCAAAACCTCTGGCAGGAGTATCATCAGCTACGGTTGTCCTCCGTGCGGTTTTACCAATTTTTTAGTCGCTTGCTGACTCCTTTTTATCAATCACATCATCGCTGGACAGCACCGCTCCGTGATTTTTCATTTCGTGCTATGTATCAGCTGCCGTTTTTCCGCAAAGAAATGGCGATTACGATTTCCGGCTTAAAAACGGGTGCATTTGGGCACATGAATTATGCTGACATTGCCCGAAAGCCTGCAGATGATTCTGCGGCTGAACTGCGCAATTTAAAATTTGATTAAGAATTAACTCCCCATCATTCTCTTGATGGCTTACACTATAGTGCTGCTCAAATGCTGCGGCATTTATTTTTTGATTTTTGAATTGGTGAAATCCTCATGAACAACCTGCAATGGCTCGATGAAGTAAAATTTAACGAACAAGGCTTAGTGCCTGCTATTGCACAGCATCATCAAAGCGGGCGCGTATTGATGGTGGCATGGATGAACCGTGAAGCCTTGGCGCAAACTGCAGAAAAAAATCAAGCGGTGTACTTTTCACGTTCACGCAATAAGCTATGGCATAAAGGTGAAGAATCTGGCCATTTCCAAACCGTACATGAAATCCGTTTGGACTGTGATGCTGACGTGATTGTGCTACAAATTGAACAGCATGGCGGCATTGCCTGCCATACCGGCCGTGAGTCATGCTTCTACCGCAAGCTTACTGCCAATGGCTGGGAAATTGTCGATGCGCAATTGAAAGATCCTGCTGCAATTTATGGTGTAAAATCAGCAAATCAGCATACCCTTGCGATGAATGCATCCAATGCGCAATCTGAGCAAGTCGAAGTACTCGACTACTTAGGTAGAATGATGGCTGAACGCAAACAAGCTGATCCTGAGTCCTCTTATGTGGCAAAGCTTTACCATAAAGGCCTGAATAAAATTTTAGAAAAAATCGGTGAAGAAAGTGTTGAAACCATCATTGCCGCTAAAGATTTCAAAATCGAAGCCAATGAAGACAACAAAAACGATTTGATTTACGAAGTAGCAGACCTTTGGTTCCATACCATTGTGATGTTGGGTTATTTCGATATTGATCCTCAATTGGTACTTAACGAACTCGCTCGTCGTCAAGGCCTTTCCGGTTTGGTTGAAAAAGCCAACCGTCAGCACTAAGACGCAACCGTGCCAGATCTTAAAAAACCGACCGCGACCTATGAGCAGGCCACCGCCATAGATAACGCACGTCTTGGTAAATCATTTAAAGTGATTGCCTATGCTGGCACAGGTAAAACAACCACACTGCAAATGATCAGTGATGCCATGCCTCAGCGGCGTGGCATGTACTTGGCCTTTAACAAAGCCATTGCCACCGAAGCACAGAATCGTTTTCATCAAAATGTCGACTGTCGAACCTTCCACTCATTGGCTTATCGTAGTGTTCCACGTGGAGTGACTGACAAACTGCGTCTACCACGTTTAAGTCCGAGCTTTATTGCCAAAGAATATCGACTAGAACCGATCACCTTACGTCGTATGATGGGCGGTCGTTATGAAAAATATGTACTCATGCCTTCGCGTTTGGCAAGTCTGGTGGCAAACGCTGTCAGTTATTTCTGTTCGACCAGTTCACAGTACCCTGCCCCACGACATCTACAAGCACCGAGTTGGCTGCATCCGGACGATATCGAAAGCTTACAAAAGCATTTGTATCCTGCCATTGAACGTCGTTGGTTAGAGTCGATTGATCCGAACCATGCAGCAGGGATTGGACACGATATTTATTTAAAACTTTGGGCTTTGTCTGAACCGAATATTCCTGCGGATTATGTGCTGTTCGATGAAGCTCAAGATGCTGACCCGCTAATGCTAGGGATTTTACTGAAACAGCGGAATACTCAAGTCATCTATGTTGGCGATGCGCATCAACAAATTTATGCATGGCGTGGCGCAGTCAATGCCATGCAGCAACTCCCTTTACCCGAATCCCGTTTAACTACGTCTTTCCGTTTTGGTGAAGAAATTGCCTTGAACGCCAATGCTCTACTGGGCGCATTGAACGAAACCGTGCCTTTATTGGGTAATCCGCAGCTCAACTCTAAAGTGGTCAATAAACCACATACCAAGATGCGCGATGCCATTTTATGTCGTACCAATGCACGTGCGATGGAACTGTTATTGGCGGGTTTGGTTAAGGGCGAAAAAGTTAGCCTGCAAGCAGATCATGCGCGACTCAATCGTTTTGTCGATGCTGCAGCCATGCTCAAGCAAGGCAAGCGCGTAGTCGATGTCCCAGAGCTTGCGTGGTTTAACTCATGGCATGATGTGCATGAATATTGTGAAACCAATGACGGCAGCGATATTAAACCGCTAGTGAAGTTGGTCGATGACCACGGTACTGACCCACTGAAAAAGGCGCTGGCGAAAATCACCCCGATTGATCAAGCCGACTATATCATCTCGACCGCCCATAAAGCCAAAGGCTTAGAATGGGATCGGGTACATATTGAAGATGACTACCAATTTAAGCTCAACGATAAAGATTATAAAATTAGTGACGAAGAGTTACGGTTACTTTACGTGGCTTGCACACGTGCTAAAGTAAGTTTAAATATCCATCATATTTATGACTTGATGCAGCACTTAAAACGTCAAATGCCCAAATCTTTGGCACAAGCGGTCAGCTAGTATGATGAAAAAGGTGAATAAACAATAAATCAGTAAAAGGTGCACCATGAAATTACAATCGATCCAGCTCAAGCACACCCTTCATTTTACTGATATCACCCTCAATTTTAATTACCACGATCTGCCGATCACCTTAATTTTGGGTGATCAAAGTTCTGGAAAAACCTCCCTACTACGCTTTAGTTATCAGGCCCTCACTTGGTTCGCTGCACGTTATAAAGATTTACGTACCGCAGGCGTGGTAATGCTCGATCAAGACATCATGTTAAATCGCTTGCAATCGAAACTTGATATTCAAGTCAGTTTTCCCGAAGAGATTGGCTCATTTCAGCTTTCAAGTGATCAACAAGACCAAGACCCACAATGTTGTTCATGGCAATTGTATAAAACTTTAAACAGTCAAGGCGTCGGCCTCAGTAAGGCCGAAACACAGCAATTAGAATCGATGGTTGCGCTGTATCAAAAAGCCCTCAAAGCTGATCCGTTACAAGGGTTGCCACTCATTGCCTATTATCCTGCTGAACGTTTCGTCAACGATGTGAATATTCTCAATAAAAATAATCCTGCTATTTTTCAGCCTTCGCATGCTTATGAAATATCGGCCATTCCCTTTACCACGTTTATTCGTTTTTTTGAATGGTTTCGAGAAATATCCGACATTGAAAATGCGCAAAGTGCCGAATTAATTCAAAATTTATTACATCCTAAAACCCAAGCCGATATACCCAACGCATCTGACACGCCACTTTTTGGACAAAAACTGGCGCAAGCTCAGGCCGATCTACACGCGCCGTCACTCAGATCATTAAAACAAGCCTTAGAGACCGTGTTGCCCGATGTGACCAATATTTATCTGCAATATCACCCCAAATTACAGTTAATGGTCTGCTATCAAGGCAAAGATATGTTGTTCCAACAGCTATCAAATAGTGTACGCAACCTTGTGGCCTTAATTGGTGATATTGTGCGTCGCCTGTGTCTACTCAATCCTCATAGCTTATATCCTTGCCAAGAAGGTGACGGGATTTTATTGATCGACGCCATAGACCACCAACTCGATCAAAATATGACTCAAGTGATTTTGACCCGTTTAAATCAAGCGTTTCCACGACTCCAAATCATTGCCAGCGGCAACCGTCCTGAACTAATGGAACAGGCTTCTCGCTTTCAGTGCTTAAAATTACAGAATAAAAAGCTCAGTGAGATTCAGCCTGAAAAACTACAAGAAACCTATGATCAAATTTATCAGCAGTTGCAACTCGGATCTAAACCATCGCTTCCACCTAAAACTGAAGAGACTGAATTAAATGAGCCGTTGAACAGTCCAGATTCTATCCAGCACATGTTGCAATTAATTCAGACACAACTGACCGAGCAACAGCAACAAGAATTGGTTAGGGCTTTATCACAGCGAGGTGATCAGGACGTTACGATCCAACCGCTGAGTTAAAAATACTGAGGTTGATTGACTGAGTGTAATCCATAGCCTCGATGTTTAAATATTCAGCAATAAGGCCGCAATAGATGTCTAGACAGTTTCGTCAGGCGTATAATGTGTAAGTGGTTCATAAAAAAGATTGATGTTGTTTTACGCATGTAATATGATCGGTTTTATTTGCAATTTTCATAGTAACATCGGAAATTGCTATCGCTTCACGAGTTGCGCAACACAGCTTGTTTTTAATTTTTTTTGACACACATGGCTTTCAAGATTGAATTTTTGGACTGCTCTTTGCTGTCCTGTAATCCTTGAAAGATGAAATACACCTAGGTTTCACCGCCTAATCATGACAATGGATACGAGTGTGCTACCGATTATTATATTGTTACCGTTAATACTAGGCACAACACTTGTCTCGTGGTTGAAGCAATTCTCTCGCGGGGTAACAGCTTTAGGGGCGATTGGCGTCAGCCTCAGCAGTTTAGTTTTATTATTGAGTCAGGCCCCAGATGTCTTTAATGGCAAAACCATCATTCAAACTTGGCCGTGGCTCACTCAAGTTGGCATTGATTTCAGTTTCCGTCTCGATGCACTGGGCTTGTTGTTTTCCCTGCTCATTACGGGGATCGGCACCTTAATTTATATCTATGCCTACTATTATTTAAGTCCAAAGAATTCGCTCAGTAAACTGTATGTTTTATTGATGCTATTCATGGCTGCCATGCTCGGCATTTCATTGTCTAATAATTTAATTTTATTACTTATTTTTTGGGAACTCACCAGTATTTCATCTTTCCTTTTGGTCGGTTATTGGAGCAATTACGACGCAGCTCAGCGTGGCTCTCGAATGGCTTTGACCATTACAGGCATGGGTGGTCTATGTATGTTGGGTGGTTTTGTTCTGCTGGCGCAAATCACAGGCACCTATCAGATTGACCAAATCCTGACGATGAGTAGCCAAATTCAGCAGCATTCGCTTTTTGTGCCCACACTCTTATTGATTTTAATGGGGGCCTTTACCAAAAGTGCACAGTTCCCTTTCCATTTTTGGTTGCCAAATGCCATGGCGGCACCGACCCCCGTCTCGGCTTATCTACACTCTGCCACGATGGTGAAAGCCGGAATTTTCTTGCTTGCACGCTTATTGCCAATCTTTGCAGGCGCGGCGTTGTATCACAACTTGGTCACCTTTATTGGTTTGTTTACCTTATGTATGGCGGCCTTCTTTGCCATTTTCAAAGAAGATTTAAAAGGGCTGTTGGCCTATTCCACCATCAGCCATTTAGGTCTGATCGTTTGTTTACTCGGGATCGGTTCTCCCCTCGCAGTTGCCGCTGCTATTTTCCATATCATTAACCATGCAACCTTCAAAGCAGCCCTATTTATGATCGCGGGGATTATTGACCACGAATCAGGTACACGTGATTTACGAAAACTCTCTGGTTTATGGCAATTACTTCCGTTTACAGCAACGCTGACCATGATCACTGCGGCCTCTATGGCAGGTGTACCATTAACCAATGGTTTCCTTTCTAAAGAGATGTTCTTTACTGAACTTTTGGCCAACCTGACTGGGCCAGTGATGATCGTGTCAGCCATCATTGCCACCTTTGCCGGTATCTTTGCTGTCGCGTATTCGGTACGTTTGGTTCATGGGGTATTTTTTGATGGTCCACTAGGGAAAGATGTTCCCAATAAAGAAGCGCATGAACCACCGTTTGGCATGCGCGCACCAGCAACCTTACTGGCTGCTTTATGTATTTTAGTTGGACTCTTCCCTGCGTTATTGGTTGAGCATATTGTCAATAGTACCGCGCGTGCGAGTATTCAAAATACTGCGTTTGAAGGTACACATTTAGCGATTTGGCATGGTTTAAATGCACCCCTTTTGATGAGTGTGATTGCACTTTTAGGTGGTTTAGTTTTCTATTTCGCATTGGCAAAGGGCGGCAAATTACGCCGTATCGATTTGGATCCTCTTTTGGGCCGTTTGCAAGGCAAAATCCTGTTCGACTTATTTTTAAAGCATCTTTTACTCAGCTCAAGAAAGTTCCGTCGCTTTACTGAAAATGGCAAATTACAAAGCTATTTATTGTGGATTTTAATCTTTAGTGTAGCCATCGTCATTGTTCCATTTTGGCTGCAAGGTATCGGCACAGGCAGCCGTGAACTGATACATGCACCAATCATCGCAATCGTTCTGTGGCTATTATTATTCTCTGCATGTTGGATGATGCTTTGGTTCCACCATGAACGGATTAAAGCCGTCCTCATCAGTGGTGCAGTCGGTCTGGTTGTGACTATGGTGTTTATCTGTTTCTCCGCTCCAGATTTGGCGCTCACGCAGATTACTGTTGACGTGGTGACCACCGTGCTCTTACTCATGAGCTTATCATTATTACCACAGCTCACACCTTATGAGTCGAGTGTGTCTCGTCGTTGGCGAGATGCAATAATTGCGATTATTGCAGGTTTAGGGATCGCATGGATTTCATGGCTGATCATGACCCGCGATCATAATTCCATCTCATGGTTCTTTATGCAGCAATCCATCCCACTTGGTGGTGGTACCAATGTGGTCAACGTGATCTTGGTCGACTTCCGTGGCTTCGATACCTTTGGTGAAATTACCGTACTGGGAATTGCCGCAATTGGTACGCTGTGCATGATGGATGGTATGCGTGCTCATGGTACCACCATTACGCAAGGTCTGACCTATCGTTTTAATCCGTCACCACTGATGTTCCGTATTACATCATCATGGATTTTGCCTTTAGCACTCGTCATCAGCTTATATATTTTCCTACGGGGTCATAATTTACCAGGCGGTGGCTTTATTGCAGGCTTAATTACCTCTTTAGCCTTAGTGATTCAATATATTGCGCTCGGCCAAGACCGTGCTGAACAACTGATTGGTGCAAAATCAGGTCGCTTATATGAAGTTTGGATTGGTATTGGTTTAACCATTGCGGGGCTGACAGGTATCGCGGCTTGGCTATGGGGGCGTCCATTCCTGACCAGTGCTCATATCTATGTATCGCCACCCATTTTAGGTGAAATGCACCTTGCCTCCGCTGCCCTCTTCGACACAGGTGTCTACATCACCGTTGTGGGCGCGACGATGTTAATGATTTCCGTCTTAGGCGACTCGCGTCACTCGAGTATGTCTGGTCCAGTTCCAAGAGGCGAATAAGATGATTAGTTTAGAATTTTTACTCGCTTCAGCCATTGGCTTACTGACTGCAACAGGGGTCTACCTGATTTTGCGGGCACGTACCTTTCC
This sequence comes from Acinetobacter sp. YH01020, assembly GCF_013420275.1. Lineage (NCBI taxonomy): Bacteria > Pseudomonadati > Pseudomonadota > Gammaproteobacteria > Moraxellales > Moraxellaceae > Acinetobacter > Acinetobacter sp. YH01020. The sequence goes on along the minus strand of NZ_VOYN01000051.1, from coordinate 4,171 downwards.
TGTCGTACTGGGTTTAGCCATGATTGGCTATGCCGTGAACTTATTTTTATTTGTCATGGGGCGTATTCATGTCAACGCACCTGCCGTGTTAACTGAAACCACCAAAGCGACCGATCCTTTACCACAAGCCTTGGTCCTGACAGCCATTGTGATTGGCTTTGCGACCACTGCCTTTATCGTACAATTGGCTCTGCGTAGCCGCTATGAAACTGGAACAGATCATGTGGACTCCAAAGAAGAAATACCGCAAATTGACCCGCGGGAGGATGAGCCATAATGCATGACTTCATCCAATTTTGGACTACGCATAGCCCGATTTTCAGTATTTTAATTCCTGCAATTACTGCATTTATTTTAGTCCTGCTGGGCAACCCCGGTTCTGGCTCGTTGGCGCATGACTGGCGACAACCTTGGCGTCGCGGAATCAGTTATGTCTCTGGTATCCTCGGACTGATCACATCCATCAGTTATTTGATGATTGCCAGCTCTGGTCAAGTTTTGGTTTATAACTTGAGTGAATGGGCCGCACCATTCGGCATCGTTTTAGTCTTAGATCGACTCTCTGCTTTCATGTTGGTGCTGACCTATGGACTTGCTGTGCCAGTGATGTGGTTTGCCAGCAAAGAATGGGACGAACGTGGTCGTTATTTCCATGCCATGTGCCATTTCTTACTGATGGGCTTGTGTGGTGCGTTCCTGACAGGCGATTTATTTAACCTGTTTGTGTTCTTTGAAATCCTGTTGATGGCATCATATGTTTTGCTCTTACATGGTCAAGGCAAAGCACGTTTTCAGCTTGGTATTCATTACGTCACCATTAACCTATTTGCCTCTGCCCTCTTCCTGATTGGACTCGGGATGATTTACGGCAGTGTAGGTAGCTTAAACATGGCCGATGTTGCACGACTTATGCCATTGCTTGAAGCGGATCAACATCGTATTGCTGTGGCTGGTGCATTGTTACTGTTCACTGTCTTTGGCATCAAAGCTGCAATGCTGCCTGTAGGGTTCTGGTTACCAAAGACCTATGCTGTGGCAACCACGCCTGTGGCAGCCTTATTCACTATAATGACCAAGGTCGGCATCTATGCCATTCTCCGTGTCAATGGTACTGTGTTTGACGATGGGATTAGCCGTGAAATCTTACAACAGTGGTTGTTACCGATTGGCTTAGTAACCTCGCTCTATGGTGCCTATAGTGCTATCGGAACGGATCGCTTACGTCGTTTTGTCGGTTTTATGATTTTGTCTTCTATCGGGACAATATTGGTTGCGATTTCACTCTTTAATACTGATGCATGGGCTGCGGGGCTTTATTACCTGATTCACAGTACCATCATTGGTGCAGCTTTTTATATTCTCTCGGGTTGGATTACCTCACAACGTGGCGAATTTAAAGATCATTTTAAAATTGCGCCCCGTATGAAACAGCATAATACCGTTGCTGTTTGCTATTTCATCATTGCGTTGATGATGGCTGGTCTACCGCCATTTAGTGGATTTTTGGGTAAAGTATTTCTCTTGCAAGCAACGGCCAATTCACCTTACCAAATTATGATTATTTTGATCGTATTGTTGGTGAGTTTACTCAGTATTATCGCATTCACTCGAGTTGGTTTTGTGCTTTTCTGGCGTTCATCTCGCCCAGAAGATGATATTGATACTGAAGAATATCAGCGTTATCAGGCTTTGCCGAATAAGGCACCGCTTCGTAATGACAAAACCATTTATCTGCTGTTAACAGCGCTTGTGGGATATATGGTTTTTGCTGCACCGATCTATGACTATACCTACAAAACTGCGCAGCAAATTCAAGACAATCCATTATATGAATCATTGCTGCTAAAAAAGGATGAAAAAGGTCAAATCATCAGTGTTCAACCTTATGATCCTGAAAATTTACCTGAAACTAAATATGGTGGTGAATCAGCCGATCCAAATGCACACCTCATTCCTGCATTGATTGCACCTGAAACTCTACATGGCGAGCATATTTCTGAGTATAAGCAACGCCAAATTCAAGGACAGCAACAAGAAGAAAAACTACCTGAAGAGACCCAACTAAAACCGATGGAGGCACCTTAACATGGCGAAAACATCTGTATTAAATCGCTGGTTTCCGCATCCATTGGTATCAGTCATGGTTGGTCTGAGCTGGGTGATGTTAGCGCACAGTCTAGATGCGGCCACACTCTGCATGGCCTTGGTTTTAGCCATTGTTATTCCACGATTGGTTCGCCCTTTTATTGACCGAACGCCGAATATCAACTGGCTGGCAGCATGTAAATTATTCTTTGTGGTGCTGTGGGATATTATTGTCAGTAATATCCATGTTGCAAAATTAGTCCTTGGGCCAACACATAAACTGCACCCGAAATGGTTCCGTGTTCCTCTCGATACACAGCATGAGGAAGTCAATTCTTTACTTGCGATGATCATCACCACCACACCCGGTACAGTGTCTGCTGGGATTGACCAAGACCGTGGTGATATTTTGGTCCATGCGCTGAGCACGGATGACCCTGAAGCGGAAATTCAAACCATTAAAGAGCGCTATGAACGCCCTCTCATCCTCATTTTTGGCGCTGATACAGGAGAATCCACATGACAATTTTACCGTATGCGCTTGGCATCTGTTTAGTTGCGGTGACGATCTCGATGTTACTGTGCCTCATCCGCTTAGTGATGGGACCCTCAATCGTAGACCGACTACTTGCTTTAGATACCTTATTTTTAAATGCCACCTGTTTAATTGTCATTTTAGGTATTTATTGGGCAAGTACATCGATGTTTGAGGGGGCATTATTGGTTGCCATGCTTGGGTTTGTGTCTACAGCCGCTTTAGCACGCTATTTCACCACTGGCCACGTGATCGACTAGGAGTCCATTAATATGCAATTAGTCATGGAAATTTTGGTCTCGATTTTTTTAGTTATTGGCGCTTTTTTCATGTTGGTCGGCGGTATTGGCATGGTTCGCCTACCCGACTTATTTATGCGTCTGCACGCACCGACCAAATCGAGCACCTTAGGCTTAGGAAGTTTTCTAATTGCTGCAATTATTTATGCAGCATTTCAAGGTCGTTTTGGTTTTGCAGAAATCCTAATCACGCTCTTTGCCTTTATCACCGCACCGGTTTCTGCAAACCTCATGGCACAAGCGGCATTACATTTACGACTGCGCTCGATGAGTGGTGATGCACCAGAAGCGCTCAATCGCCCTCTTCCTTGGCAACGAACTCGGCGCCGTGCCTTTCACTCTAAAGTCCATTCAAAACCGGAAGATCTGGATTAATTCCAGATCCAGTTTTGTTTATGTCTTCGAGCTAAAAAAATCTTTGATTCGCATCCACATTTTTTCAAATACGCTACTTTGAGCCATATATTGCAAACGCTTTTGATTATATGGCGTCGTTTTCAAACCATATTTTTCAGCTAAATCAATCAGCATATTTGTTTCATAACTACTTTGAAAATGATCAGACCATTTAGGCTGATATTGACTCATCTCAAGATTCGCCAATTCTTGACATCCTCACCCCCTTAAAAGAGGGTGATTCCTACAGCTAGACGCTTATGCCCAAGCGCAAGAATGTTTAGAGCTGAGTTTATATCTCGATCATGAGCTGTACCACAGCTCATGCACTCCCATTCTCTTATTCCAAGATCTGTCTTACCTTTTGGACTACTTGAGGTGATCTCACCGCAGCACGAACAAATTTGGGTGGTATAGGCTTCTTGGACTTCTTCAAACAATACGCCTGCGTTCTCGCATTTATACTTGAGCATTGTTTTTAGTGCAGAAAATCCTGTATCCAAAACAGATTTTGCCATTTTGGTTTTTACTAATTTTTTAGCACTCAAGTCACCTACAATAATCAATGCATTTTCATTCACAAGCTTGGTGCTTGCTTTATGCAAATGATCTTTTCGACTATTTGCAATCTTGGCGTGTAATGCACGAACACGCTTCTTATTCCTGGCTCTCTGAGCAATACCTAATTTCTGCTCATATTTTCGATAGAATTTTGGATTTGAAATTACTGTGCCATCAGAACAGGTGGCAATATCTTTTAAGCCTAGATCAATACCAATCGCTTTGGTTGCTGTCGATTTATCTTGCTTAGGCGATTCAACAACAAGACATACATACCAACGCCCACGGCTATCCT
>NZ_VOYN01000050.1:0-23516 GCF_013420275.1 Acinetobacter sp. YH01020 | reverse complement strand
CTTCCCGAACTCAGAAGTGAAACCTCTTAGCGCTGATGGTAGTGTGGGGTTACCCATGTGAGAGTAAGTCATCGCCAGCTCATTATTCGAAAACACCCCCTGATACGTCAGGGGGTGTTTTTTTATGTGTGGAGAAAAGGGGAAAAGAAGATAAGCAGAAGCATAAAACAGGGAGATGATAAAAATATTGATAGATTGTGGCTTGAATTATTTAAACATGGATGATTATTAGACAATAAACGCATTTAAAAATCATCAATTGAAGGAATTCTCAGCTTAAAAATGTCGGAAAACCTGAATGTAAGTCAGCTAAAACAACAGTTTAAATGCCTAATTATCGACTTAAGTGATGGCTGATGCCTTATGATTTAGAAATCTACGACCTAGATCGTAGAGTCTGGTTTTTTTCTATAAAATTTGAGTTTTATTCTGACAATTTTCATATCAAATAATCTATCGTCTGATTGTGATTTAGCTTCTAGTAACACATTGAAAATTAATCATTATAAAAACTAGACCCACAGTCCATCGACTTTTTTATGTATAAATATTTCAAAAATATCTAAGTTTTTATGACATTTTATTCCCAAACGACATGGATATATCTGAAAGGTATGGATCTATACCTTTGTAATTTTGGACAATTTACATTCAAAAACGGCATTGTAGCGAAAAATAAAACTCACAATTGGAGGTGAGGTTCAATGTCTACAAGCACAATGAATGTGAATAGCGTTGTCGATAACGCTAAGTTCACAAAATCGCATTTCAGCATCATGATGTGGTGTCTAATTCTTATTTTATTTGATGGTTACGACTTAGCGATCAATGGTGTTGCGCTGCCTTTATTAATGAAAGATTGGGGATTAACAGCTGTTCAGGCAGGTATGCTAGCGAGTACAGCACTTGCAGGGATGATGTTTGGTGCCATGATGTTTGGTACTTTGGCTGATAAGATTGGCCGTAAAAAAGTTATCATGATTTGTGTATTTTTATTCAGTACATTCACATTTTTAGGCGGTTTTGCATCAAATCCAACGGAATTTGGCGCGTTACGTTTTATTGCTGGACTTGGCATTGGTGGGGTATTACCGAACCTTGTGGCATTGACATCTGAATATGCACCTAAGCATCTACGCAGTACTTTAGTGACCACTATGTTCAGTGGTTATGCAATGGGTGGCATCATGGCGGCTCTCTTTGGTTCATGGTTTACTGCGGATTATGGCTGGCAAATCATGTTCTTCATTGCGGGTATTCCACTGTTACTGTTGCCATTTGCTTGGAAATTTTTACCTGAATCGCTCACATTTTTGGTGAAGGTGAATCGTCATGATGAAGCACGTCGTATGATTCAAACCATTGCACCTGAACAAACCGTGACTGCAAATACTCAACTGGAACTGACTGAAGTTGCGGTTCCGGGTGGAACGTCTGTTAAAGCGTTGTATAAGCAAGGTCGTGGCGTAAGTACGATGTTGTTTTGGCTGTGTTTCTTTATGTGTCTATTAACGCTTTATGCATTAGGCAGTTGGTTACCAAAACTAATGATGGCCGCAGGTTATTCATTAGGTAGCAGTTTGACCTTCCTATTGGCGATGAATATTGGTGCCGTAATTGGTACGATTGGCGGCGGTATTTTAGCGGACAAATTCCACTTAAAACCGGTGATCATTACATTATGTCTGGCAGGTGCTGTGGCACTATCTTTACTCGGCTTTAATTCACCACAGCCTGTGATCTATCTTTTGGTTGCAGTCGCAGGTGCATCAGCAATTGGTTCTCAAATCTTACTCTATAGCTATGTTGCACAGTACTATCCGTTGTCTGTACGTTCGACAGGTATTGGATGGGCATCTGCAGTCGGTCGTACAGGTGCGATTGTTGGCCCGATTCTGATCGGCTATTTATTATCACAAGAATTGCCACATCAAATTAACTTTATGGCCGTGGGAATTCCAGTAGTCATCGCAGCGATTGCAGTGTTCTTTATTCGCAAAGCGCAAACGGATGAAGAGGTTGCCGCTTTAGAAAATGTGAATAAGACTTCAGTGAAAACACAGCGTTCGTATAGCTAAAACATAGATTTAAAAAGCCCGTCATTTGATGGGCTTTTTTTATGTTGTACTCATATTTTTTTTGATTAATTTAACTTTGAAAAATTTATTAATGATTTGATAAATAGGGTCTGTTGACATTTTCTGTTCAAAAAAATAGCGAGAAAGTAAAATTTAATCGCCAAACCAAATTTACTTCTCGCTATGCCCCGTACAATGCTGAATGATCAACACTGGTCTAAGTTACTTTCTATTTTCCGAAATTTTGATATCTATTTCAAATCTAATTTGAGAAATTTTGTCGAAGCAATACTTTATAGAATAAGAACAGGCTGCCCATGGCGTGATTTGCCTAAAGAATTTGGTTCGTACAATTCAATCTTTAAAAAATATAGTCGTTGGTGTAAAAATGATAAGTTAATGAAAATATTTAAATTAATTTCTTCAAATGCTGATATGGAATGGGTTTTTATTGATGGTAGTCATGTTCGGGCACACCAACATTCTGCTGGAATAAAAGATCAGGATATCTCTAAAAGCATTGGTGGAAATAGTTCTAAAATACACTTAGCTGTTGATGCGGATGGTAATCCAATCGAAATAATTATCTCCGATGGAACGATTCATGATGTCAAGATTGCTCCTAAAATGATTGAAAAACTTGATTTGAGTGAAACGGAAGTATGTTGTGCAGACAAAGGATATGACTCTGAATCATTAAGAGAACAAATATCTGCAAAAAAAACTAAAGCGAATATTCCAAGAAAATCAAATACTCAGTCAAATAATAATCATATGGATTGGTATTTATATAAAATCAGACACTTAGTTGAGAATGCATTTTGTAGGTTAAAGCAGTTCAGAGGAATAGCAACACGATATGATAAGCTAAAGTGTAGCTATGAGGGGGCAGTTGCATTAGCTTGTATATTTATTTGGCTACCTTTATCGGGTAAATTCTATACTTGAAATGTCAACAGACCCTAATGTAATTAAATATTTTAAACAGCTTTCTAATTTAATGTCATTGTTATATAGAGACTCGATCATCGTGTTTTCAGTGCAAGCATAGATCTGAAAATAGTGATGGTATTCAGGGCAATTAGGTAGCTGAGTTTGAGGCTTGTGGTTTATTTTGTTACTTAAATATAGTGAACTCTGGGCTCAGTCAGCGCATGATAGAGGGCATAGATTTATTCACATTTATCAATAATGTCTCAAGATCATGGAAATATCGTCATGTCCAAAGCCGTACAAGATATAAAAGACTATCCGCTCTATGTTGCAGGTAAAGCATTGACTACCGATCAGTGGTTAGAAGTGGATCAAAAATATACCCAAGACGTATATGCACGCGTTGCACTCGCAGATGCTGCAACCATTGAAAAAGCCATTGATTCAGCGGTTAAATCTAGCGCTGCAATGGCGGCATTGGAACCTTTTCAAAAACAAAAAATCTTACTGCACTGTGTTAAACGTTTTAATGAAATGCGTGCAGAATTGACTGAAATTTTAATTGCGGAAGGTGGAAAACCGTGTAAAGCCGCAGCTGCTGAAGTTGAACGTTTAATTAATACCTTTCAAATTGCTGCCGATGCTGTCACACAGATGGATGATGGTCGCATGATCCCATTGGCGGTTACTGCAGCGGCATCTGGCTATCAAGGCATGGTCAAACATGTGCCGATAGGCCCTGTATCCTTGATCAGCCCGTTTAATTTTCCGATCAATCTGACTGCGCATAAAATTGCACCTGCCATTGCCGCAGGCTGTCCATTTGTTTTGAAGCCTGCAAGTTTGACGCCTATTTCAGCTTTAAAAATTGCGGAAGTTTTGGCAGAAACGGATTTACCTAAAGGTGCTTTTTCAGTTTTACCTTGTCCACGTGAACATGCAGATGTCTTGGTAACAGATGACCGATTTAAACTGCTCAGCTTTACCGGTTCCGATGTTGTCGGCTGGGATATGAAAGCGCGTGCGGGGCGTAAAAAAGTGACTTTGGAACTCGGTGGCAACGCTGCTGTATTGGTTGAGCCTGATACTGAAATTTCAGCGGCATTTATTGAACGCTTAGTCGGTGGGGCGTATAACCATGCAGGGCAGGTGTGTATTAGTGTTCAACGCATCTTGGTGCATGCCGATATCTATGCCGATGTGAAGAAAAAACTCGTGGCGAGAATGAAGCAGCTTAAAGCGGATGATCCACAGTTGGAAAGCACCATGGTCGGTCCAATGATTAAGGAAGCAGAAGCAACACGCGTGCATAAATGGGTCGATAAAGCAGTCAAAAAAGGAGCTAAAGCTTTGGTTCGTGGTGAACATCAGGGGGCTTTGCTCGATCCAATTTTATTAGAAAATGTCGATGAATCGCTAGAAGTGTATAAAGATGAAATCTTTGGCCCTGTAGCGATTTTAGAGAAATACAAAAACTTTGAAAAAGGTATCGCCAAAATTAATAGCAGCCGTTTTGGTTTACAGGCGGGCATCTATACGCAAAATTTGAATAAAATGTTGTATGCGTGGAATCACTTAGAGGTCGGTGGAGTGATTATTAATGACATTCCATCTTTCCGTGTTGATAACATGCCATATGGTGGCGTAAAAGATTCTGGCTTAGGCCGTGAAGGAATTCAGTCTGCCATTCGAGATATGCAAGAAGAACGCGTATTGGCGATAAAACTGTAGCAGTTTAAACTTGGGCTTGGTTCAGTATAGATCTGTTCGAAGCCCATTTTTTAATCATTTCAAAAACCTAAAGTGCATAAGAAAAAATGAAAAGAATTTTATTATTGGTCAGTTTGATGACCGTGAATATGGCTGTCTTTGCCTTTAACGCCACTCAAATGGTGACGGATGCACGCAGTCAGATTGGGAAAACCTTATATTATGATCCTGCGTATACTGCACTGCGTTATCCGATGGGAGATGTTCCTTTAATCAAGGGTGTTTGTACCGACGTGGTAATTCGTGCATTACGACAGCAAGGAATTGATTTACAACAAGCCATTCATGAAGATATGAAAGTCAATTTTAAGCAGTATCCACAAAAATGGGGCTTAAAAAGTACTGATAAAAATATTGATCATCGGCGTGTTCCCAATATTCAAACCTGGATGCAACGTCAGGGCTTTGTTGTCAAAGATAAGCAGTATTTGGCAGGTGATATTGTCACTTGGGACTTAGGGCGTGGTTTAGTGCATATCGGTGTGGTTTCAGATCGTAAAGTGAAAGGTAGCGGTGTTCCGTTGATTATCCATAATATAGTCAAATCATTATAAAACCAATACAATGGTGCAATGAGTTATTCAGAACATTTTAGACGTAAAATTTTAGCTAAGCTTGAGGAAGGTTATTCTATTCGAGCGGTAGCCGCACAATTTGAAATTAATAAAAATACCATTGTTGAATGGAAGAAACGTATAGAGATTAAAAAAACTCGTGTACGTAAACCTTCTAAAATTAACGATGATGCTTTACGTGCAGATGTTGAAAAGTATCCTGATGCTTATCAATATGAACGTGCTGCACGTTTTAATTGTGGTGTTTCATCTATTGGTGCTGCATTAAAGCGCTTAAATATTACAGTTAAAAAAAGACGTTAAGCCATCCTAAAGCAGATACAAAGCTTAGGGATAAATTTATTCAGCAAGTGAATGAATTAGAAAAAAACCACCCGATTATTTATCTGGATGAAAGTGGTTTTAAGTCACATGATTACAGACCTCATGGCTACTCACGAAAAGGAGTACCCTGTCTAGGGCAATATAATTGGCAATTAAAGAATCAGACCAATGCCATTGGAGCAATCCATAAAGGGTATTTATTTTCAGTCGGTTTATTTGACTGCAAAATCAATTCAGATGTTTTTCATTTTTGGATTGAGCAATTCCTCATACCAGCATTACCAGAAAATAGTGTGGTGGTTATGGATAATGCAGCATTTCATAAAAGAGCAGATATTCAGGAGTTATTGGAACAACAAGGGCATAAAATTCTTTGGCTTCCTGCATACAGCCCTGATTTAAATCCTATAGAACAGATGTGGGCATGGGTTAAACGTAAGCGTAAAGAATGGTTGATCGACTCAGTCGATGAGTTATTTCAAGTTTTTTTCGAATCCTGTATGAATAATAAAGTAGTTTGACTATATTGGAGAGGGCACACAGGAAGAAGATCTTTTGCATGCCTATCAAATTACCGGACATTATCGAGTGAAATAACTTTAAAAATTTAATTGGAAATAAAATATTCCTAAAAGTTATATTATTGATAACTTAAATTGTATGAAAAATAAGCTGATTAAATGAACATTTAAGCCTAAACACATTATAAAAATGGAATATTTGCCGTAGAAATTACAGAAAAACTTAAAAAAAGTGAGTATTGTTAATTCATACAAAGGGAAAGTTATTTGTGGTGTTTTTAACCAAAATGCGCATGTGATTTTTCTGTTTGCAATTTGGTATAGACGCTCATAAGGTATCTCACCAGATCAAACACCCAGAATTTTTATTTTTATGGTTCTTTTTTGCTCGCGATATAATCATAACAAGCAGCAGTTAAAGATGCCTGAGGTTTAGGTGTTCTATGTCAGATAATCGTGAAAGCTGGTCTGCGCGATCAGGCTTTATTTTAGCGGCGATTGGATCAGCCGTGGGTTTGGGGAATATTTGGCGTTTCCCTTATGTTGCTTATGAAAATGGTGGTGGTGCATTTTTAGTACCGTATTTGATTGCAATTTTTGCAGCAGGTTTACCCTTACTCTTTTTGGACTATGTTGTTGGACATAAGTTCCGTAAAGCACCACCTACAGCCTATAAAAAGTTAATGAATGCTGAATCATTGGGTTGGTGGCAAGTGATGGTGACCCTGATCATCGGGATCTACTATGCCAGCGTGTTGTCATGGGCCGGTAGTTACATGTATTACGCCATTGGACAACAATGGGGCTCAGATACGGAAAGCTTTTTCTTTAAAACCTATCTACAAAATGGTGATGGCTTAACATTTGGTTTTGTTCCGACTTTATTTGTTGGTTTAGTCATTGTTTGGGCTGTGGTGATGTTCATTCTCTATGGCGGTGTACGTCGTGGTGTAGAACTTGCCAATAAAATTTTTATGCCGTTATTGATCGTGTTATTTAGCATTTTAGTCATTCAAGCATTGCGTCTACCGGGTGCGGCAGAAGGCTTAAATGCATTCTTTACGCCAAACTGGGAAGCGATGACCGACTATAAAGTATGGTTAGCAGCCTTTGGTCATATCTTCTTCTCGTTATCGATTGGTTTCGGGATCATGTTGACCTATGCGTCTTACTTAAAAGCAAAAACCAACTTAACCGGTTCAGGTGTAGTCGTTGCATTAGCCAACTCATCATTTGAAATCTTAGCGGGTATTGGCGTCTTTGCAGCACTTGGTTTCATGGCACAAAGTTCAGGTGTACCTGTAAAAGAAGTAGTATCTGGTGGTATTGGTTTAGCCTTTATTGCCTTCCCGAAAATCATTTCGAGTATGGGGGCAGGCGGTGATTTGTTTGGCTTCTTGTTCTTTGCTTCGTTGGTGGTTGCAGGGATTACCTCTATGGTGAGTATCTTGCAAGTGCCAATTGCAGCGTTTCAAGACAAATTGGGTTGGTCAAAAAATAAAGCTGTGAGCATTATCGGTGGCGGTTCAGCAATCGTATCTACACTTTTATTCTCTACACAAAGTGCCATTACTTTTGTTGATATCATTGACTACTTTGCCAATAACATTGGGATCGTGGGTGGTGGTTTACTCTCTATTATTTTGGTGTCGTGGTTCCATCGTCCATTGATGAAACAATTACAAGAGCATGCAAATCAATACTCAAGTATCAAGTTGGGTCAAGGTTGGAATTTCTTATTGACCGTGATCACCCCAATTTCATTATTGGTTGCACTTGTATTGACGATTAAGGCTGTCGCAACTGAAGGTTATGGCGGTTATCCTGCAACGACACTTTGGTTGGTGGGTGGTTCGGTATTGGCCTTCTTTGTATTGGGTTCTGTTCTATTAAGCTTGTGTAAAGACAAAGGTCCAGAGGAGAATTAATATGAATACATCTGCAATGATCATGATGATTTTATCAATTGTTTTGCTATGGGGTGGTTTACTTTTAGCGACGATTCATTTGGTGAAAAATCCTGACGAAGCTGAAGATTAAATTTAGAATGACGAAAAAAATGCCCGATGAAATCATCGGGCATTTTTTATGATTGTTTACATCTAAAAAGGTGTTTATTGATTTAGGCCGTTTTTACTATACGGCAATAATAGAAGCCATCGCCATAACCCACTTTCGGGAAAAGTTGACGACCATGGATTTGTTCAACTCCCCAATCTGCTTCAATTTTAATTTCTTGGGCATCGGCATGATTGGCAAAGAACTCAACCATTTGCTGTTCATTTTCAGCTTTTAAAATCGAGCAAGTGATGTAAAGCAGCGTACCGCCAACTTTAAGTTGCTTCCACATGTTTTCCAAAATTTGCTTTTGTAATACTACTGTTTTCGCAATGTCGCCCGATTGACGTAGTAAACGAATGTCAGGATGACGACGCATTACACCGACAGCAGTACATGGCGCATCGAGCACGATACAATCAGCAAGCTCAGGAACAGTGTAAGTGATGGCATCGGCAGTTTGGATTTCGACATGTTTACCATCGAGAACCAAACGATCAAGGTTTTCAACTACACGTTTCAGGCGCTTTTCATCTTGGTCGAGTGCGATGAGTTTCTTCGGTTGGAAGGTCTCTAAAATGTGTGCAGTTTTACCACCGGGCGCAGCACAAGCATCAATCACAAATTTACCATCGAGATTTGGTAAGAGTGTTGCACACAGCTGAGCATGTTCATCCTGTACCGAAAAACCACCTGCTTCAAAGCCCGGCAAACTTGGAATATGTAGACTTTCATCCATCACAATACCGACATTAGAGAGTTCACAACGATGTGCATCGATGCCTTCATCCTCCAGAATATCAAGGTATTCATCACGGCTCACTTGGCGTGTATTGACACGTAAAGTCAGTGGCGCAATTTGTTTAAGCTCATAGCTGAGCTCGTCAAATTGTTCACCCCAGTCTTTTTTCAAACGTTTAGATAACCAACTTGGTAAATTGGTTGCTTGTTCAAGTACGTCGTAGAACTGTTCTGTTTCACGTGTTGCACGGCGCAAAATTGCGTTGATGAGGCCACTTAGACTTCCCATACCCAATTGTTTTGCAGCTTCCACCGTTTCAGAAATTGCAGCGTGAGCCGCGACACGGGTACACAACAATTGATACAAACCAAGGTATAAACAGGTTTCAACCACTTGGTTATCTACAGGTTTAGACAGTAATGGTAAAGTCAGTTGTTTCAATGCGTACCATTGACGTAAACAACCAAGCACCAATTCATGGAATAACGCACGGTCTTTATCTGACACGATATTCATTTGCTGCGCGAGTACCGATTGCAGCGATTGACCATTTTGGACAGCCAATAACGTCTTCACTACCTGAGCACGTAAATTAAGGTCTCGGGTCGAGGCGTTGGGAGATTGCTTCATTATAAAATTTGTCCAATAGTCAATTTTTGGGTTTGTAAAATTTGTACAGGGTTGAGTGGTTTAGCACCCGGCCATTGCAAAGAAGTCAAAATAATCACGCTGCCATTGGCACAGGCAACGTGTATGCCTTTTTTATCGATGGCAATGATTTCACCTGCTTGAGCATTCGGTGCAGACGCAGCAGAAAGTTCAGAATGCCAAACGCGTAAATTGTTTTGTTCATCTAACTGAATAAATGCTACCGGCCACGGATTAAAGGCACGGATGTTGCGATCGATTTGTACGGCATCGATGGACCAATCAATTTTTGCTTCAGCTTTTGATAGCTTATGTGCATAAACTGTTAATGCTTCGTCTTGAACTTCACGGCTGTCTAAATATTGCTGCAATGTTTGTTCAGTGTCTAAAACGGCAGCAATTGCAGTTGCACCTTGCTCTGCAAGTTTGTCATGCAAAGTTGCAGAGGTATCCGTTGCTTCAATCGGGCAGATGGTTTTATACATCATGTCGCCAGTATCTAGTCCGGCTGCCATTTTCATAATGGTGACACCTGTTTCAATATCACCTGTTGCGATGGCACGTTGAATCGGTGCTGCACCGCGCCAACGTGGCAGCAATGAACCATGAATATTCAGGCAACCATATTTCGGGGTATCTAGCACGACTTGCGGCAAGATCAAACCATAGGCTGCAACCACCATAACATCGGCATTTAAGGCCTTTAATTCCGCTTGTGCGGCTAAACCTTCTTCAGTCGATGATTTGAAATGAAGGGGTTGGTAAACAGGAAGATGGTGCTCTAAAGCCAATTGCTTTACGGCAGAAGCTGTGAGTTTTTGTCCACGTCCAGCTTTGCGGTCAGGTTGAGTGTATACCGCAACAATTTCATGTTGTGTGTTGAGCAATGCAGCTAGTGCTGTTGCGGCAAATTCTGGCGTACCGGCAAAGATGATTTTCAAAATGAATGAACCGAATCTGTGTTGAATATGTGGATTATAGCAAATGATTAATGCGTAATTTAGAACATTAGAAATTGATTTTTGCAACTTTGAAGCTGTCCAAGCTCAATGATTTCATAACCCAAAATCGCAAATTTGCAATTTTTAAATAAATTATATTTATATAAAATTTAAAAATTATTCATGAAAGTTTTGTATTGTGCAGCCATTGATGGCGGTATAGTAGATTTCAGTTAAAAGATTTTTGTCGTCAAATCACTCGTTTTTATTGATAGACCCATCTGCCCAAATCTCAGCTTAAAAAGCCATCTTTAAAAACAATGGCTTGGTGTATGATAGGTTTAAAATTCGACTGATTTTACATCATTGTCAGTATGATTTAGCCAGAGTGAATCTGTAGGATTCATTTCAAGCTCAAACTTTGTTGGAAATATAAAATGCCTGACTATCGTTCAAAAACATCGACACACGGAAGAAATATGGCGGGTGCGCGCGGCTTATGGCGCGCAACTGGTATGAAAGATGAAGACTTTGGTAAACCAATTATTGCCGTCGTGAACTCATTTACTCAATTTGTACCGGGTCACGTTCATCTTAAAGACCTTGGTCAACTCGTGGCGCGTCAAATTGAGCAAGCAGGCGGTGTAGCCAAAGAGTTCAATACCATTGCGGTTGATGACGGTATTGCGATGGGTCATGACGGTATGCTGTATTCATTGCCTTCACGTGACTTGATTGCAGACTCTGTTGAATACATGGTGAGCGCACACTGTGCCGATGCCATGGTATGTATTTCCAACTGTGACAAAATTACTCCAGGGATGTTGATGGCGGCAATGCGTTTGAACATTCCAGTGGTATTTGTCTCTGGTGGTCCAATGGAAGCGGGTAAAGTTAAAATCCGTGGTAACGACAAAGCCATCGACTTAATTGATGCCATGATTGTTGCTGCAGATGACAACTATACCGATGAAGAAGTAGCAGAATACGAACGCTCTGCATGCCCAACTTGTGGTTCATGCTCAGGTATGTTCACCGCAAACTCAATGAACTGCTTAACAGAAGCATTGGGCCTGTCTTTACCGGGTAACGGTTCTACACTGGCAACACATGCAAACCGTAAAAAATTATTCGAACGCGCAGGCTCTTTAATTGTTGAATTGGCTAAACGTCATTATGAACAAGATGATTACAGCGTATTGCCACGTGAAATGGTGACCAAAGCCTCGTATGAAAATGCCATGACTTTAGACATCGCGATGGGTGGTTCAACTAATACCGTTCTACACTTGTTGGCGGCTGCCAATGAAGCGGGTGTTGATTTCACGATGGATGACATTGACCGTTTATCTCGCAAAGTGCCTGTTCTATGTAAAGTTGCACCTGCGAAAAACGACGTACATATGGAAGATGTACACCGTGCTGGCGGTATCATGTCCATTCTCGGTGAATTAGACCGTGCAGGCTTATTGGACACATCTGTAGGTACTGTTCACGAAGCAAGCTTAAAAGATGCTTTAGATAAATGGGACATTATCCGTACTGAAAATGAAGACGTTTACCAATTCTTCCGTTCAGCGCCGGGCGGTGTACCAACGCAAACTGCATTCTCACAAGATCGATATTACCAACGACTAGATGGTGACCGTGAAAATGGCGTGATCCGTAATGCTGAACATGCGTTCTCGAAAGACGGTGGCTTAGCTGTGCTTTACGGCAACATTGCGCTCGATGGTTGTATCGTAAAAACTGCGGGTGTAGATGATTCAATCTTGAAATTCAACGGTACTGCACGTGTGTTTGAAAGCCAAGATTCAGCAGTAGAGGCGATCTTGGGCAATGAAATCAAAGCCGGTGATGTGGTTGTGATTCGCTATGAAGGCCCACGTGGTGGTCCGGGTATGCAAGAAATGTTGTACCCAACCAGCTACTTAAAATCGAAAGGTCTAGGCAAAGAATGTGCATTATTGACTGACGGTCGTTTCTCGGGCGGTTCGTCAGGCCTGTCTATTGGTCACGTTTCACCTGAAGCAGCAGAAGGTGGTGCAATTGGTTTGGTGGAAGATGGCGATTTAATCGAAATTGATATTCCAAACCGTACCATCAACCTTGCTGTTGATGAAGCAACCATGGCCGCTCGCCGTGCAGCGCAAGAAGCCAAAGGTTGGCATCCAGTTGAAGAGCGTCCACGCAAAATTTCGAAAGCATTGAAAGCGTATGCAATGCATACCACGAGTGCGGCGAAAGGCGCAGTACGTGAAATCTAAACTTTAGATGTTTAATTAAAAAGCACTCCACATGGGGTGCTTTTTTAATTTACATCTACATAACTTGCATTGGATACGAGGAAATGTCATCCGCAACTGTCTGAGGCAAACGGTAATTTAAAAGTGAATGTTTCTGCGATCATTTTTTTAGTTGCAAACAGTTGCCGAGTTTTGCGGATGACAAATGGTTTTGGTTACTTTTGCCGAAACAAAAGTAACATACGAGCTCCGAAAATTAGCTTTTATAGAGGTAAGACTCCGCTGTAATCAGCTTTTAAATGAAATAATGGGACAATAATTCTAAGTTATAGATTTCTTAATCTGATTAAAAATAATGTTTCTTGAAGCAAATAAATAAAATTTAATAATTAGTGGATGTCATTAAAATTCTAAAAAGACAGCCTCGAATAGTAGCTATAATTTATATGGCTTTGTGTAGGCAATCCCTTACTTTTGAAAGATCAAAAGTAACAAAAATCTTTTGTTCTCCTGATATGGCATCCCTGCCATACAGGAAAACAGCGACATCCATGTCGTTTTGTCATGTGATTGAATGGTATTGCATGCGCTAAAAATCTTTTTTGTTGAGATGTAATTTCTTTTACATGCCGAGCGCTTTCTATACAATAAATTTAAAAGAACCCGCCAAAGCTGAAGCCAAAATCAGCCATCGCCAAGGAACAACAATGAGTAAAAATAATATCCGCGAACATTCTGCTCCTGTTTATGAAGGCATAGAGAATGCGCCTGCACGTTCCATGATGCGTGCCACGGGCTTCCAAGATGCAGACTTTAAACGCCCATTTATTGGTATTGCTTCGACTTGGGCCAATGTCACGCCGTGTAATATGCATATTGATGGCTTGGCGCGTGAAGCTGAAAGTGGGGTGAATGCTGCAGGCGGGAAAGGCATTATTTTCAATACCATCACCATTTCTGACGGCATTTCCAACGGTACAGAAGGCATGAAGTATTCATTGCTATCGCGGGAAATCATTGCCGATTCCATTGAAGCTGTGTTGGGCTGTCAGGCCTATGATGGCGTAATTGCCATAGGCGGCTGCGACAAGAATATGCCAGGCTGTATCATGGGTTTGGCGCGATTAAACCGTCCGAGCCTGTTTATTTATGGTGGCACCATCAAACCCGGAGCAGGGCATACCGATATGATTTCGGTATTTGAAGCAGTCGGTCAGCACGCCAAAGGCGAAATCAATGAAATTCAAGTGAAGCAGATTGAAGAAGTCGCGCTGCCGGGGCCGGGTTCGTGCGGCGGTATGTATACGGCCAATTCGATGGCTTCAGCGATTGAAGCCTTAGGCATGAGCTTGCCAGGTTCATCGGCGCAGGAAGCAGTTTCAGCAGATAAAATTGAAGATTGCCAACGCGCAGGTGAAGCCGTGATGAACCTGCTGCGTCTCGATATTAAGCCGCGCGACATTATGACCAAAGCCGCTTTTGAAAACTCGATTAAAGTGCTGATTGCTTTAGGCGGTTCAACCAATGGCGTACTGCATTTGATTGCCATGGCGCATACCGCAGGCGTGGAACTGTCTTTGGATGATTTTGTGCGTATTGGCAAAGATATTCCTGTGGTGGCCGATGTGCGCCCATCGGGTAAATATTTAATGTCGGAACTGATTGCCATTGGCGGCATTCAGCCGCTCATGAAACGCATGCTGGATGCCGGCATGCTCGACGGTTCTTGCCTCACCGTTACGGGCAAAACTTTGGCGGAAAACTTAGCCGATGTAGAGGATTATCCTGAAGGACAGCAAATTATTTTGCCGTTTGATGCGCCAATTAAAAAGGATTCACATTTGGTGGTACTCAAAGGAAATTTGTCGCCGACGGGTGCAGTGGCTAAAATTACCGGTAAAGAAGGGCTGTATTTTGAGGGGCCTGCGCGGGTATTTGAGGGTGAGCAGGGTGCCATGCGCGGTATTTTAGATGGCGAAGTACAAGAAGGTGAAGTGGTGGTGATCCGCGGTGTTGGGCCGAAAGGCGGGCCGGGTATGCCGGAAATGTTAAAACCGACTTCAGCGATTATTGGTAAAGGTCTAGGCCAATCTGTTGCACTGTTGACTGATGGGCGTTTCTCGGGCGGCAGCCATGGTTTTGTGATTGGGCATGTGACACCAGAAGCCTATGAAGGAGGCCCAATTGGCTTGGTTAAAAACGGCGATAAAATTTCAATTAACGCTGAAACCCGTGAAATGACTTGGCATGTGGCTGAGGATGAAATTGCTGCACGTCGCGCGGCCTGGGTCAAACCGAAACCAAACTATACCCACGGCGCTTTGGCTAAATTTGCCAAGTTGACCTCTGGTGCGGAAAAAGGTGCGGTGACTGACCTAAATCTAGACGTCTAATCCATTGTTAAACATTGAACATTCAGCCCTGACTTGATATAAGTTTTGCACAAGGCTTATATCTCATTTAAAACAGCTTCATAATAGAAGTTGAATTTTAAGCATGTGCTGGCAGGTTCGGTACAATTCATCATTTTGAGGCAAAAAACGCATGTCACTGTTACGCCGTTGGTTCGATCCAATCCGATCGAGTTGGTTTTATCAGAAACCGACCCGACAAGCGGTGTTACCCACGGAACAAGGTCTGAGTGTTTATCTTCGACTGGATGATGTTTATAGCTATTTGGCTGCGCAGCAACTGCCTCAATTAGAAGAAATTCTCAGTGATGAAATTAAACCACTGAAAGTGATTATTTGTCGTCAGAGTGCTGAACCTCCTAATCAAATGTCATCGATAGAATGGCAACAATATTGTCTGAATGATGCCCAAATTTTAGCGCGGCAGCATCGTTTTAGTTTTCATGAAACACCTGAACAACCGACCGCCGAAGCTTTAGAACAAGCCGAAATTATTCTAAAAAATACGCCATTACGCGGCCAAGATTTTCTTTATTTACTTGAAGATGTGTTCCACATGCTGTGGCAAAAGCAGTATGGCAAGCTGAGAACACTGTATGCGATGGCCAGCCGTCATCATAAAGCTCAAGATTTTCCTGAACGTATCTTTACCGATACCCCGATTTTATCGGGCTATTTTGAGTTTGGTGAACGTAAGTACCATGCTGTAGATGATTTACTGCGTTTAACGCGCCGTTTAAAACAACAAAAACTCCTGACAGATAACCCGATCTTTATGATCAATCATATTGAATGGCGTGAGCACCTGATCAGTGATGCAGAAGAGTTGAATGAAATTCAGGGACTCGATCCTGAGCTTGATCTCTACATCGCGATGGAAGATCCGATTTCATGGTTACTGTTGGCTTATATTCGTGAGGAATTGGCGGACTATTATAATATTCAGTTGAATGTGTATCCATTGTCGTATCACGGTCGTGATTTGTTTGACTGGAGTTTGGCAACACGTCTGTCTAAACGGACCGAAGTTAAGTTCACGCCATTTTGCCGGCCTACAGAAGCTGCGACATTAGCTATGTCACAGCTTTACTACAGTGCGCCCGAAGAGCAGCGTATTGATGCGATGTATCGCATTTTGGAGGCTGTATGGACCAAAGGGCGTGATTTATCCTTCAAAGCACATTTTCAGGCTTTACAGTATGAGTTAGAGATTTCTGAACTGAGCACTGAGGATATTGCTGAAAAATTAAAAGAAAATGATATGCACTGTGAGATGAAGTCACAGCCCGATTTTCCTGTTTTAGAATTACGTATTGCAGGTCAAAGCTATGTATTTAATAGTTTATATCGCGTTTGGATGATTGAAAGTATTTTCAGTAATGTGTTAGAAGAGAAGTATAAAAGTGAAAACACCGCTGAAAGTGAAGCCAGAGAAGATGAAGAAAGAAAAAGTTGAGTCATTAGAGCAAGCCCGCGCACAGATTGATGTGATTGATCAGGGAATTATTGAGCTCATTGCTGCACGTCAGTTTTATGTCGATCAAGCGGTGCGTTTTAAGCGTTCAGTACAGGATGTTCAATCACCAGAACGTGTCGAAGCGGTGATTAGTAAAATTCGTCTACAAGCCACAGAGCACGGTGTAAATGCAGATATTGTGGAACGTTTATACCGCGATATGATTCAGCATTTTATTCAACGTGAGTTGAAAGAGATTCGACCATAGTTAGGGCGGATTTGATGTTGTAATCTCTCGTTTTTTTGTTCTAAAACTGCTAAAATTCTTATACGCCATTGACGTGCTTGAACCTATGCTATTCATTGAAACCAGTATTTTTACCAAGCAAATCAAAGAGCTTGTGAGTGATGAAGAGTATCGTCAGCTCCAGCAAGATCTCTTGGTACAGCCCGATAAAGGCGACTTAATCAAGAATGGCGGTGGTATCCGTAAAGTACGTTGTGCTCAAGGTAATAAGGGTAAAAGTGGTGGTATCCGGGTGATCTATTATTGGGTCACAGAGGATGATCAGATCTTTTTCCTAGTGGCTTATCCAAAGTCTGTGAAAGATAATCTGACCGACAAAGAGACCTCGATCCTACGTCAATTAGTGAAGGAGCAATTTCATGGATAACAACTTATTTGATGACCTGGTTGCTTCAATCAAAGAAGCTGGTGCTATCAAACGTAATGAGATAAAGGCCAGTCGAGTTACAGCGCTTGAATTGCCGGATATTAAAGAAGTACGTGAGAAAACTGGCTTAACCCAGGCAGAGTTTGCTGCACGTTTGCATATCAGCGCGAGAACTCTACAAAATTGGGAACAAGGCCGTCGCTATCCGACTGGTCCTGCAGCAACTTTAATTCGTATTCTTGATGCTCATCCAAGTCTAATTTAGAAAATTGAGATAATAAAAAAGCCCGACATCCTGTCGGGCTTTTTCATATCGGGTTGCTAGTCTTACTGATCTCGTGCTGCCCATTCCTTGCGCTATTTATTCAAGGGAACATTTGAGGAAGAAGCATATCTCTATGGTCCTATTTTAATTGACTTAAGCTATGTTGATGATAAGCAATTAGATAATTTATTTAACTTGATGAAAGTTAAAGATTCACTGATTTTTTTACAAAGTCCCTTAGAGCCAAAGCTACTAAGAAATTCATTATTAGAAAAGCTGTATATTGAATTCGAAGATGGTGAGATCGGCATTCTTCGATTTTATGATCCAAGAATCTTGATAAGACTGTCCAATATAATAAATTCAGAACAAACAGTGCAATTCATGGATGGCATAAATGCGTTCTA
Source organism: Acinetobacter sp. YH01020 (assembly GCF_013420275.1). NCBI lineage: Bacteria > Pseudomonadati > Pseudomonadota > Gammaproteobacteria > Moraxellales > Moraxellaceae > Acinetobacter > Acinetobacter sp. YH01020. The sequence continues at coordinate 5,467 of NZ_VOYN01000050.1, read as the reverse complement.
CTTTACTCTTAATAATTTAGATTATGAGATAAAAAATAATGCTTAAATTAGAACAAATACAAATAGATAGTCTTGAAAAAGTAGTCGATAGAAGTGAGCTTTGTGAAAAAATATATCACTATATCCAAGATAACAATGAATCATTTAAAGAATACAAAATAGACTTTAATCAATTAAAACCAAATATTTATAAAAGTTATGATCTGATAATTTCATTTTTATTAACTGATAACGATGTCATATCACAACTGATTGTTTGGAACACTATTTTAAAAAAGGATGTTTTATTAAACCCCGACATACAAGCATTTATCTATAAATCGAATGTCCGAGCTAAAGATCTACTATCTGTTCTTGAATACTCTGAAATAGGGAGAAATTAATATGCAATTGGCATGGACTCTATTAAGAGGCTTAGCAACAGCAGGTGCTAGAAGTACTGCAACTGGAGTTGGTGAAGTTGTAATTACAGAAGGTGGTAAAAGAATTGCAATAGAAGCAGCTAAAGGAATGGCTACCCTCATTTTAGCGAAAGAAGTGAGTAAGGATGTAAAAAAGCAAGAAAAATGCAAAAAATGTGAAGCTTATGCTTTAGGTGATAAGTATTTAATTAAAAGATCTATGGGCGATGAAACCAATACTCAATATCAATTAAAAATAGCTAACTTATCAAGTTATCCTTTAACATTTAAGGCTTACACTCCCTATATCGTAGAAGGAAATAAAAAGCCAACAACTCCCATAGAAGAGTGGCAATTAAACGGAGTTTCTTTTGATGGATTATGGCCATTAGAATGTATTCTTGTGGAAGCTAAAGGACGCTATGCTCAATTTTTAGATGGGAGTAAACCTGAATTTATGGTTGAAAAAATATTTAGGGAAATGCTTGCGGAAGCTGCTCGTCAAAGAGCAGTAAATTTACGTTTTAAAACAACAAAATTAGTTTGGTATTTCTATGAAAATGAAACAAAACAACATTTTGATAGTATTGGTGGAAATATCGTTACAAGTATTCATATGCCACTATAACAAGGGTAAATAATGACAGACTTTTATTTAAATTCTATAGCATTTAAAGCATTTCCAAATTCTGAAGATGATGTCAAAGCTCAACTTGAAATATTGGTTAAATTGGTCGAAGATTTGAGAACAGTGAGTCCTGATTTTTCTAATTGGTATGTAAATAGTGGTAGTGATCTCAATCCACCATTGGAATATTCATTTCCTAGTGAAAGTGCTTTTAAATATTTACTGAAATTAAGAAAAAAAGATGCCTTCCAGTCGTTTCTTTTATGGAATGGGCAAGTCGACAATAGCTTATATGCCAGTATTTCTTTGAGTATTATTAATATAAGTTTAAGCTTACAGAAAAGATATTCTTTATCTCAATTAGTTGATATATTTCAAATAATATTAAAATATTTACCATTTAAATATCTCTATTTATCTAATCCATTTTTTATGAAAAACCGTGTTTTCGATCATAGACAACCTGTTTCATCAATTTGCTATGTACCAAAGGCAGTAGAGGACAAAGAACTTCCCTATATTTACCAAAAAATAGAAGTGAATACTTCATTAAATCAGGGAACTATATTAATTTTTGATCAAAATTTATTTGATGAATCAGAGCAGATGAAAAAGAAAATTCAGGAAAATTCCATTGCATTGGTTGATTTAGATCTTATTCCTGAAACTGAATTATCACCTGATTTTTTTAATGAGGTTGAATTCTAGGTTTTAAAATTAACATAATACGCGTTATACGAAATTCTTGAAATTTTACTATAAGTATCAATATCTTATTGAAAACCGTTCCAGTAAACAGCATATTGGAACGGTTTTTATATTACTATTCAACCAATACACTTATAACTTATTCAAAATCAGAAGAGTTTGTTTAGCCCATCTACGCTATCTGTTTTAGACGCTATAACCTAGCCTCAACTTTTTATTGAGGCTCTATTCCAAAAACACTGATTTTTCAAAGTGCCTGAATTGCATAGCATAGAACCAATTCTTCAGCGAGTTTCGCCATGATTTGGTTCGTCATCACAGTTTTTGCAATCGCAGGTCTAATTAAAGGCACGATTGGGTTAGGCCTGCCTGCGGTATCGATGGGCTTACTCACCATGGTGATCAGTCCATTTCAGGCAGCCACGTTATTAATCATTCCATCTATGGTCACCAACTTTTGGCAATTATTTGCCGAAGGGCAGGTGCTGCGACTAATTCAACGCTTTTGGCCCTTGTTACTTGGGATTATCGTCGGTTCAATTTGGAGTATTTTTCCAACTTTAGGACATGGTGAATTTAAAAGTGAAGCTTTACTGGGGGGCATGTTGGCACTATACGGACTGTATGGGCTTTGTGCGAAAAGCTTACCAAACTTTGCACCACATGAAAAATGGCTATCTCCAATTATCGGTTATCTCGGTGGAGCGCTGACTGTAGCCACAGGTGTAGTGGTGATCCCGGTGGTGCCATATTTGCAAGGTTTGCAACTCAAACGCGATGATCTCGTACAGTCACTCGGTTTGGCCTTTACCACGTCAACCATTTGTTTGGCGGTGTTCTTACAGCAAAATCCTGTGGAAGATCTCCCGATTGATTATGCCATGTCAGCCATGGCACTGGTTCCTGCGCTCATTGGCATGTGGGCAGGGAAAAAAATCCGTTACCGCATTCCAGAACAAAAATTCCGTAAGGTGTTTTTTATCGGGTTGATTGCCCTTGGTGGCTATATGATGTTGCACCAGTTTGACGTGATTTAAAGCCTAGACTTAGCTATCCAAAGCAGATTTTTGAGACAGTAGAAACTGACTGAAATGCTGATAATTTAAGGGTAAATCATCAAAATTACGTGCGGTGAGCAGCAATTTTCGATTGGCCCAGTCGCCGCTGAGCTCAACTTGGGCAAAGGCATACAAATTGATTAATCGTTGGGCTGCACGTTTTGGCATGATGGCAATGCCCACACCATTCGCCACCACTTGCGCGATCGCGGCAAAGTTCGGCAAACGTAGCCGATACTGAATTTCACAGCCGAATAATTTGGCTTGAGCCTCGATCGATTGTTGTAAGGAATGATATTGCATCAGACCGACAAAGGGATAATTTAAAATCTCTGCGGGTTTGACGCTAAGTGTCGAGGCCAATTCATGAGTTATAGGACAAATCAGTACCAAAGGATCATTTGCAAACTCAAGTGTTTGTAACTTTTCGGATTTAAAGAAACCCGAAATTAGACCTAGTTGTGCATTGCCTTGTTCAATCGCTGCAATGATGTCTTTAGACTCGGCTTCATGCAGCTCAATTTGTGTGTTGGGATTTTCTAGCAAATAACGTGGTAGCAAGACCGGTAAATATTCACTTTGTGCAGATGAATTACACCATAAGGTCATATTTGAACTTAGCCCATGGGCAAAGGGCAGCATCGCGTGTTCTAATTGTTGCCCCTCACCTAAGATGCGCTGTGCATGTTCAACCAAGGTTTGACCGGCAAGAGTCAGTTTGACCCCTTTGGCTTGGCGAGTGAACAGGGCTGTGCGGTAATGCTGTTCGAGTTTTTTAATCCGTTCACTGGCTGCTTGTAGCGAGATGGCAGAACGAGCAGCGCCTTTGGTCAGACTGCCGCTGTCTACAATGTGCAGCACCAATTGGAGGTCGAACAAATCCAGTCGCATATGGTGTATTCCTTGGCTAATGCCTTATCTTACCGAAAGAGCAGCTATAAAAAAAAGCGACCTTTCGGCCGCTTTTCAAATGAATGTTGTATTCTTTTTTAAATGCTTTGGAGGCTTATTCTGATTTATCGCCCAAGCTAAAGAACCAATTCAAAATCAGCGCTGCAAATGTAGCAGTACCAATACCACCTAAGTTGAAGTTACCGAATTGAAGTGCAAAGTCACCTGTACCTAAAATAATCGTGACTGCTGCCACCATCAGGTTTTTGTTTTTTGAAAAATCAACTTTGTTTTCAATCCAAATTTTCGCACCTGCAATGGTAATTAGACCAAATACAACAATCGATGCACCTGTCAAAATGGCTTGCGGAATGGTATGAATAATCGCACCAAACTTTGGAGAAAGACCAAGGAAGATGGCGAATACACCTGCAAATACAAACACGATGGTCGAGTAAACACGCGTTACTGCCATCACACCAATATTTTCGCCATAAGTGGTCATACCCGGACCGCCGACACCGCCTGAAAGTGTAGTCGCAACACCATCTGCAACGAAGGCTTTACCAATGTGCGGATCGAGGTTTTCACCTGTCATCGCGCCCACAGCTTTGATGTGCCCAAGGTTTTCTGCAACCAAAATCAACGCAATCGGTGCAATGATAAGCATGGCATTGAAGTCAAAGACCGGTGAATGGAAGTGCGGAACACCAAACCAAGCTGCATCTTGTACTGGAACGAAGTTGATTGGTGTGCCATGACCCATGACATTGGAAATGATGTAATACACCAAGTAAGCTAGTAGAAGGCCAACTAAGAGTAATAGACGTTGTAATAAACCTTTGGTGAACACTGCAATCGAACCCATACACAGTACAGTGACTAATGCCATCCACATATTAAAGTTATTACCGGCAACCCCTTTAATGGTCACTGGGGCAAGGTTGAGACCAATGATCATCACCACTGCACCTGTAACGACAGGCGGCATAAGTTTTTCAATCCAACGGGTACCCGTTGCCATCACGATAAAACCAAAAATGGCATATAAAATACCGCAGGCCATAATCCCGCCAGCAGCCAATGCGATATTGGCATTTGCTGCGCCAGTACCTGACGCTGCATAACCTGTTGCGGCAATGACCACACCAATAAAGGCAAAACTAGAGCCTAAATAACTTGGTACACGACCACCTGTCATAAAGAAGAACAGGATGGTACAGATCCCCGACATTAAAATCGCAAGGTTGGCATCAAAGCCCATCAAAAATGGCGCAAGGACAGTTGCGCCAAACATTGCAAAGGCATGTTGTATCCCCAATACAACACTTTGCACCGGAGGTAGGTACTCATTTGTACCTACAGGACGTGCATCAATATTGCCTTCGTACGGGCGCCATTTGGGAAACCAATTGGACATAAAATGAGCACTCAATAGATAAATTGTGCACATCATACTCTTGTTTTTTAGAAGATTTAATCTCTTTTAAAAATATTTTATTCAAACTAATTACATGACTTTACATGTAAATTTACCAAATGGTAAAAGTTTTAAGGGTGTAAAAATGGCATTAAATCATGCAATTAATCAAATAGGATAAGAGTCAATACTTCATAAATTTTTCTTATTTTATCAAATGGAGCGTAAAACTCTGTCCTTCAGGTCAGAGATATAAGCGACACGACATGAAGTGTCGTTTGATTTAACTAAGGACTATTTTCCTTGAGTTTTGATTGTTAATATAAGTACATGAAAACCCTTAAATTACGTATAAAAGACA
>NZ_VOYN01000004.1:0-128737 GCF_013420275.1 Acinetobacter sp. YH01020 | reverse complement strand
TGTGTATATAGAAATCGTCGTAAACGATTAAACCTGCGGTTTAATTTACTTGCTGGCATATACAATTTAGATTGGGTGAAAGATAAACAATTAAATTGATTGAAAAATGATTTATGAAGGAAGTCTAGTGTAATTGAAGATACGCTAACTAAGAAAAATGCCATGTCTACAGAGCATTTATTTTAACTTTAAGCTGTATATTGTCTTGCTCAAATAGCCGGGTGTTTTTACACTGTTTCGGGTTTGTACTCGAACAACATTTGATGGATATCGATGTTTTAATCTTTTGCCTGCGGTATAAACTCGCCTATTTTTTATGCTTGACGAATTTTAATAAGGAAATACTTTGTCTACGTTTAAATCGAATGAATCAACATCTGAATTTGAATTAAGTGATGATGAAATGCATTTATACAGCCGTCAAATATTGCTTGATGGATGGGACATCGATGCACAAGAGAAGCTAAAACTTGCCAATGTACTCATCGTAGGGTGTGGTGGAATTGGGTGTACCACAGCCGAATTATTGGCACGTGCAGGCGTCGGACAAATTACTTTAATCGATGCAGATCGAATTGAAATCAGTAATTTACAACGACAAATCGCGTATACCAAAAATGACGTAGGTTTTTATAAATCGGAAATTTTGGCTAAACGCTTACAAGCGATTAACCCGCATATCCGAGTGCAAAGCTATACCTCAAAATTAGATGAAAGCAACGCAAGGGCATTGATTTCACAGCAAGATTTGGTTCTCGACGGTTGTGATAATTTCAGTACACGGTATTTGGTTAACGCAAGCTGTGTGGAAAATAATGTGGCGCTGATTAGTGCTTCAGCGATCGGCTTTCAAGGGCAGTTATTTATGGTTGAAGCCGATGCTGCCTGTTATGAATGTTTATTTCCAAAAGAACAGCATGCCAATGAAAGTTTGCGCTGTACAGACTCGGGTGTACTTGCAACTACACCAAATGTTATGGCAAGTTTGCAAGCACATCATGCCTTGCTCTATTTGGGTTTAGGGACGACAGCACTGAAACAAAAGCTTTTGTTGTGGGATGGTCGGTCAATGAAGCAAAAAATTCTCGCTTTTGAAATAGATCCCGATTGTCCAATCTGTCAGGCAAGATAAAGCAGCAAGCCCTTATTTTTTTGCTACACTCACGTTAATTATTTTTTTCTAAGACATTATGAAAAACAATATCTGGTTAGATGGAATTCGCTCGGTTGCCCGAATGGGTGAGACCGCAGTCGTTGCGGCGAAAGCCGGCTTTAAATATGCAACTGAAAAACCAAGTAACGCAAAACTCATGCGTGAAACTTTTGAATCACTGGGTTCAACCTATATTAAATTAGGTCAATTTATTGCAAGTACACCTTCTTTATTTCCACGTGAATATGTCGAAGAGTTCCAAGGCTGTTTAGATCAGACACCGTCATTGCCGTTTAGTTATGTGCAGCAGGTATTGGCTTCAGAATTTGCTGGCCGTAATTTAGATGAAATATTTGCTTCAATTGATGAAAAGCCTTTGGCTTCTGCATCGATTGCACAGGTACACGCTGCTAAATTGGTCAGTGGTGAAAATGTTGTTATCAAGGTGCAAAAGCCGGGTGTCGAGACGATTCTCTATACAGATTTAAATGTCTTACATTGGGCTACTAAACTGGTTGAAAAAGCTGTACCCAAAGTCAAATTTGCTTCACTTGCAGATATTGTTGAAGAAATTAAAGTTCGAATGGTACGTGAAGTGGACTTTATTGAAGAAGCACAAAATCTTGACGACTTTGTGAATTATCTGAACGTAACTCAAAACAAAGCCGCAACAGCACCAAAGGTTTATCACCAATATTCAACACGTCGTGTCTTAACCATGGAACGTTTATACGGCGTGCCATTGACCGATTTTGACGTGGTCAAGAAAGTCGCTAAAGATCCATCGCAAGTTTTGGTGACAGCGATGAATACATGGTTTGGCAGCTTGATGTTATGTAATAGTTTCCATGCAGACTTACATGCAGGCAACCTGATGCTGCTAGAAGATGGTAGAGTTGGCTTCATCGATTTTGGTATCGTGGGCCAGTTGAAACCTGAAGTGTGGACAGCATGTATTGCGTTTATGGATGCCCTACAAAAAACTGACTACAACTTGATGGCTGAAAATATGCTGAAAATGGGCATGACGGCTGTCAAAATTGACACACAAGTCTTAGCTGCCGACTTAGAACGCTTATTTAGCGGTGTGCTTTTGGCCGATCCGCAAGAGTTATTAACCTCAAATCCTGCCGATTTGAATGACATCATGATGGATATGGTACAAGTCGGAGAGCGTCATGGTATTCGCTTCCCACGTGACTTCGCTTTATTATTCAAACAAATGTTGTACTTCGATCGCTTTATGCGCATCCTTGCGCCATATACTGATATTTATGCAGACCAGCGTATTCAGATGGTGCAGACTATGGACCCTAATTTATTGTTGAAGCAATAATTTAGCCGCAAGATATAAATAAAATCCTCTTGCTTAAACAGGAGGATTTTATCGATGTTTAAGATTTTATTTTGAGTGTAAGAATGGACGCAATTATCATTGAAGGTTTGAAAGTTGAAACTGTAGTCGGCTGTTTCAATTGGGAGCGTCAAATTATTCAGCCTTTGATGCTCGACCTCAATATTCAAACCAGTTTAGCGCAGGCGGCTCAGTCAGATGAGCTTGAAGATACCTTGAATTATGCTGAAATTTGCGAAATATCAGCCAAAGTCATTCAAACTGCTCAACCTAAATTGATCGAACATGCAGCAAAACTGGTGATTGATGCACTTTTTGCTACCTATGACAGCATTGAATCTATTATGATTAGCATCCGGAAGCCTGCCATTATCGCGCAAGCCAATTCTGTAGGAATTCGTCTTGAACGCCACCGAAACGATTTTCGCCCTAGCTCTGGCGAGTAATTTCAATCCCAAACCGCATTTTCAACAGGCTTTACGTCAAATTCAGGCTTTGGGTCATGTTGAATTTTCCAAAATTTATGTGATTCCTTGTCGTGATGGCATTGGGGCGGATTATTGGAATGCAGCTTGTTTGGTGAAAAGCAGTTTATCTGTAGATGAAATCAGCACCTTACTGAAAAAAATGGAAGCAGACTCAGGTCGTGTTCGTCCGTCTCATAATATCGCTTTGGATCTGGATCTGATCGCGTGGGGCGAAAGCTTAGCGCACATGCAATTTAATCCGAAAAAACTGCCTTTAGCACTCGATGTTAAAATACCAATGTTCGACATTTGGAAAAATGAAATGTTTGAACATCCAGCACATCAATTTCCTATGGTGAGTTGCCAACAGCTTTTAGCAGGTTAAAAAGAATTACCTAAAGCTTTTCATCATCAACGTAATTCGAACTTCAATAACAAAAAGCATTCAATCCCTTTATTTTATGCGCTAGCATAAGGTAATTAGCAGGGTTAAATTACGCTTTTAAGTCTAAAAAAAGAATATGAACTGGACGGACCTGATTCAGCACTATGGCTATATTGCGATTTTTATTGGCACATTGTTTGAAGGAGAAACAGTGCTGATGATTGGCGCCTATGCCGTACATCAACACATACTTCATTTTCCAATGTTGATTGCAGTGGCGATGTTGGGCAGTTTTATTGGCGATCAGTTTTATTATCAAATGGGCGCTCGCTATGGGCAAAAACTTATCCAGTCGAATGTAGAATTTGCACAAAAATTCGATCGTGCGAGCCAGTTTATTGAACGTTATCCTATTTTGACCATTTTATTTATGCGCTTTGCTTGGGGTTTTAGAACCATTTTACCTATTGTTATAGGTGTGCGTGCTTATCCTGTTTGGAAATATGTGCTGATTAATCTGGTTGCCTGTTTTATTTGGGTAATGTTGGTCGCAACGATTGGCTTCCAAATCAGTCATTATTTACATCTATTTTGGGCGAAAATGCTGCCTTATCATCAAGATATTTACATCGTTATTGCCGTTATTTTATGTATCGTATTCTTCCGTGTGCTCTATACGGTGTTGAAGTGGTGGCGTAAGCATCATCAACATTGATAAAGTGAACGTGGCTGATCTGATAAAATCGTCAAAACATAATTAAAAGATTTAAAGGGATATTTAGTGAGAGCAATATGGGCTTAGGTTATGGTGCAGGTGCGGGAGGTTTCCTTATTATTTGCTTTTCGATTTTGGTGCTATTTATCGTCATTGCGATTTGGTTGAGTTGGAATAATTGGTATAAAAAGCAAAAAAATCGACCATATAAAGTAAATGCGGTACTTAAAATTGGTTTATCTGGCGTATTGTTTTTCCCTTTATTTGTTGCAGTAACGCTGGGATTGTTCGTGATTTCAGATCTTAGTTCTGACTATGCAGAGTGGCAGCATCAAAAGAAAATTCATATACAGTTGCAGGAACCCTTAAACTTTGGAGAGGTTGTACTGCCTGAAGGCACGTGGATTAACCGATCATTTGAAACCAACTATTCTCTTGAACAGATGACTGATATTCGTCAAGGTCTGACTTCGGCTCGTTTTCCAGAGCTTATTCAAATAGCTGGATTTGATGTTATTGCATTTGAGCTGGATCGTCATTTATTGCTGGAATTGGCACATGATCATACTGTTGTGATTAATCACCAAAAGGAAATTTGTCCGGCAGGATGGCTGCTTGAGTTAGGTGGATCAGGTTATCCGTCCACTGCACAACGTTATAGTTTGAATTTTGATTGGTTTACACCAAGTCGATGGCAGCCTATAAACTGTTTTGATGGCGAAGGAATTATTGTATTAAAGTCAAAAGATTTCTCATAAAAAAGCCTGCATCATTGCAGGCTTTTTGTTCACTATTTATAAAACTTAGCGACAATCATTAGAAAAGCATTAAATGTAATAACTGGTTTTGGTCATCAGCTTTGAAATACCAGTCATGGCAATACGAACTGGAACAGGAAGGTCTACACCACCTGCATTGAGTGCTGTATCACGGTGATGCAGCTCATCTTCATTCATTTGCACTAAGATTTTACGTGAACGTTCGTCTTGTTCAGGAAGTTGGCGGATGTGATCTTCTAAATGCAGGCTCACTTGGCGCTCAGTTTCAGCGACAAAACCTAAGCTGTATTTATCACCGGCAATACCTGCCAATGCACCCATCCCAAAAGAAAGGCCGTACCAAACAGGGTTGAGCAGACTGGTATGGCTGTCTAATTCTTTTAAGCGGTCTTCACACCAAGCCAGATGATCTTGTTCTTCAATCGCAGCGTGTTCCATTTCACGGCGGACATTTGGCAGTTTAGCGGTGAGTGCTTGGCCATGATAAAGCGCTTGGGCACACACTTCACCACTATGGTTGACCCGCATTAGACCTGCCACATGACGTGCTTCACTGACTGCAAGTTGAGTCTTTTCAGCAACCGACGGATTATCACGATGTGCAGCCGTTGCTCCGGGAACTAAACTACGTAAGGCCTGATCAAATGAGTGAATAAGTTTGTCGACACCTGTAAATTGACGCATGGATTAATCCTCCAGAGAGACTTGCGTAGTTTGAAGCAAAGGTTTGATGCGTAATAGCAGCCAAATACAAAAGATTGCACTGAGCACTGCGGTTATACAAAAAAGTATTTTAATATCAATCTTTAAAACACTCAGAATGATAATTGAAAATATAGCAGAAGATACCATGAAAACGGCATTTAAAATGTTGTTTGCTGCAACTACACGGGCACGATGTGAGCGAGGCGAATAGGCTTGCATCATGGCATATAGTGGAACAATGTAAAAACCACCGCTAATCCCCAATAAAGTCACTGCGATCATTACATGGTAATAGCTCCACCCTTGATGAAATACTTCCGATAAGGTAATAAGTGGGCCAGTTTGAGTCGGGACGAGGGTCAAACTAAATGCTAAATACAGTGCAAATACTGTTAAACCGACAGCACCGATGGGAACCATCTTAATATTGACTTGAGTGCCGCCCAATTTACGACAAAGCAATGAACCTACGCCCACACCGACAGAGAAAAAGGTCAATAGCAAGCTAACGACATTTTCAGAGGCATGTAGATTTTGCTGAGTCATTTGTGGAATTTGGGTGAGGTAGGTTGCACCATAAAACCAATACCACGAGTTCCCCAATAAAATAGTAAAAATCAGCGGCAAACTTTTGGCATATTTCATTGTTTGGTAACTAGTTCGGAAAAAGTTCCAATCGATTTTTAAATCTGGTGTAGTGACATTTTGCTTAAGAATAAAACGACTGGTGATATAACCTAAAATGGCGATGGTCATTACGGTCAGGCTGATCCACAATAAATTGCCTTGTGATGAAGCAATCACAGCACCACCCAAAATCATCCCGAATAAAATCGCCATGGATGTTGCAGATTGGAACAGCGCATTGCCTGACATTAGCTCATTGGGTTTTAAAATTTCAGGCAAAATCGCATATTTGATTGGACCAAAAAATGTCGAATGGGTCCCCATCAAAAATAAAGCCAGCAACAATAACCATAAATGACCGGTCAGAAAGCCAATACTGCCGATGATCATGATGATAATTTCTAAAATTTTGATACCACGGACAAGTTGTGAACGTTCAAACTTATCTGCGATCTGTCCCGCTGTCGCTGAAAAAATAAAGTAGGGTAAAATAAACAATAATGCAGCCAGATTGTTTAGCGTGCTGATGGGTAATGCCTGTTGTTGGATTAATCCATAGGTGATGACCAACAATAAAGCCTGTTTATAGACATTGTCATTGAGCGCCCCAAAAAATTGGGTCAAAAACATAGGCAGGAAACGGCGTGTACCTAGCAGATGTTCGTTGTTATTCATAAGCGTCTTGCTACATTAAGTTTTATTAAGAAATGTGAGTGATTGGTAAAATCTCTAAAAAAATCATGTAATATGTTTTTGAGTTTGGGGATGGCGAAAAACCAATAGATATAAGATCTTTAGCTCTACATCTGATTGACTAAGTCCATTACATAATGAAATTTGTTAGAGTTTGCTATGCCTGCAAAAATCAAGTTTAAAAAAACAATGCTTCATCACAGTATGGCTCACTGCATACGACAGCATCATAGCAATAAAAGTCTATATATGAGCATCTTTTTGACCTTGTGTGCTCAGCATAGTTTCGCCCAAACTCCCGCAGAAACGGTTCCAACATCTACCGATACAAAAGCAGAGATTGTTGCTGAAATCAAGGATGAGGCTGTAAAGCAAGGGCTATCGACGCCTGAAGCAATTGAAAAAATTGAAAATATAAATGAACCGGAAGAATCTGTTGATAGCATGAAAATGCTGCAAGAACAGCAGCAAGCAGGAACTCAACTACAAGAATTTAAACCCATTGAGTTTGAAGATTTAGAAAACTTACCCGTGACACCTGTTGATCAAAACATGGCGAATGAAATCTTCCAAGTTGCTGAAGAAGCCAAACGTCAAGCGCAGGAGTACCGTGCAACACAGCAAACAGAAGTTGCTGTTGCAGATATTACCCAAAAAGAGTTAACGGAAATTAACCAAGCGCCAGTCAATATTGATCAGCTCATGGGTGAAATTCGTTCGGATAATGAAATTACCGCGACACGAAATGAAAATGCCAATACTCTGCAAGAGCTGCATAACCCAACAGTTGAGGATGATGCAGAGCCGGGTATTTTCAAGCGCTTATTATATAAAGTACGTCCGCCACGTCAGATGAACACGGCAAAAGTGCCACGAATTAGTGCGGATGTTGAAATTACATCAGCACATAATACCAGTCAAACGTCGAGTAAAGCCTACGGTGCGGCACTGGAAGATCTCAAAGCCAATATTAAAGGCAAGCTTTCAAGTTTTACCCAAGAATCCTTTAGCGATTTTCCATCGGCTTTACCTCAATTACGTAGCTTGTCCAATCAAGCCGCACAAGCTGTGGGTTTCTATCAGTCAGAATTCAAGTTTGAAAAAGTGTCTGATAGTAAAGTTCGTGTATTGGTTACACCAAATACGCCTGTGCAAATTGAAAAACAGAATGTTGAATTTTCTGGGGCTGGGGCGAACCAAGCTCAGTTTCAGGTGATTGGTGTATTACCAGATCAGGAAGAAGGTGACATTCTTAATCATGGTGAATACGAAACGACGAAAGGCCGAATTAATGATGCAGCAACTAATAACGGTTATTTCGACTCGTACTGGCGTTTGCACGATGTAAGAGTGGCTCAACCACAAAATACAGCCGATATCAATTTGCGCTTTGAGACGGGCGAGCGTTATAAGCTTGGCGCAGTTGAATTTAGAATGAGCGATCCGAATGCAGAGTTTCCATTGGATCGAGATATTTTAGAAAGTTTGGTGACGTGGAAAGACGGTGCTGACTATACTTTCTGGCGTGTGAATGGTTTGGCCAATAACCTGACCAACTCTCGCTATTTTAACTACACGCTAGTCGATGCAATTCGACCAGACCCGATTGAAAAGCCACTTGAACTGCCCCCGGATATTCAAACCTTGGTCGATCAAAATCAGTTGTCTGAAAGTTCACAAGTGGTGAAAGATAAAACTGAAGTGATGTCGAATAAAGAAGTCACGCAAAAAGTGGTTGATGAAGACCAATTTGCGGGGGTGAATGATGCAGAGCAATCCTCTAAATTACGCAGTTTGCAAGATACGCAAGATGCCAAACAAGCAGAACAAGATCGCTTAAAAGCGCAAGCACGCGAAGATAAAAAAGTCCCTGTGATCGTGACACTAAATGCAGATAAGTTGAATAGTGCAGAAATTGGTGCTGGTTTTGGTACCGACACTGGTACACGTGTTCGTGGCCAGTATCGTCGTGCCATTGTAAACAAACGTGGTCATTCTTTTGACGCCAACATGGAAGTATCCAAAATCCGTCAATCGATTGATGGTCGCTATAACATTCCATATAACCATCCATTAAATGACTATGTCAGCTTAGTCGGTGGTTATGAACGTGAAGAACGTGATGATGTCGGTCAAGGTGTTAATCTTTCCATTGAATCTGCTGTAGCGGGTGTGGACCGGATTATTAAAAACCCCCGTGGTAGTTGGCAGCATACCTTTGGTTTACGTTATCGTTTGGACCGTATTACTGATGACGGACTTAATCCTAGTGATGATATTCCAGATGCGTTCTTAGTGAATACCAATAATGAACAGCAGTCCTTGATGTTTGGCTATGAAATTTCTCGAACCGACTCAGATAAACGTGTGAATCCAAGTAAAGGGATAAAGCAAACCTATAAAGTTGAAGTCGGAAGTGAAAGCTTACTTTCGGATGTTGATATGGCAATCTTGAATGCAGGCTGGCGCTTTATTTATTCATTGGGTGAAAATGATAATCACCAAGTCGTTGGGCGCAGTGATTTAGGTTATATTCTGACAGAGAACTTTGATAAAGTTCCTTATAACTTACGCTACTTTACCGGTGGTGACCAAACCATTCGCGGCTTTGACTATAAGAGTTTAGCTGCCGAAGAAAATGGCTATAAAATTGGTGGTCAAGTCTTGGCAACGGGTTCATTAGAATATAACTACCAATTTAAAGAAGGCTGGCGTGCGGCGGTCTTTAGTGACTTTGGTAATGCGTACGATAAAGACTTCAATACACCGACTGCATATAGCGCAGGTGTGGGGATACGTTGGGCTTCTCCAATTGGCCCAATTCGTTTAGATGTCGCTACTGGACTTTCTGAAGACAGCAAACCAATTCGTTTACATTTCTTTATTGGTTCACAATTATAATTTTTAGGTGATGTGTTTTTTATGACTGAACAAGAACAGCAAGAACCAGAAAACGAAACGCCGGTAGAGCAACTGCCGAAGAAGCGTCGTATTCTTCGAAGTGTCATTTTGACCTTCGTGTTCGTGCTTATCTTTTTGGTGGCTGCATTAGCAGTTATGTTCTCTACAGACAAAGGCAGTAAGTTTTTACTTGACCGTGTTCTGGAACGTCAGCAAATCATTCACTATGAATATGAAGGTGGTAACCTATGGCGGGGCATTATTCTACGAAATGTCCTTGTTACGCTAAAACCTGTCGATGTAAAGATTGATCGTGCCGATATTACACTCGGCTGGCGCGCCATTATTAATAAAGAAATTCATTTAAATAAAGCAGATGTTAAAAATCTGCAAATTATTACCAAGACCCCACCTAGCGATAAACCTTTTGCATTTAGTGAAATCCGTCTGCCTTTCGTACTTCGTGTCGATCATGCAGATCTAGATCATATGCTGATTAAAACCCATAGTTCTGGTGTGGATTTCTATGACATTGAATTAAATGAAGCGCTTTGGTCAGGGACGGAATTAAAATTTGAAGATACCCGTATGGATATGGGGTATTTGTCCGTGCGCCAAGCCTCGGGGAATATGAAATTTGAAGGCAAGTATCCGCTAAATGCTGTGGGGATTGTTAATTTACCTTCATTACGTGAAAGCCTGAATATTCATGATATTCAAGTGGTGGCTAAAGGATCTCTTGATACGATTCAAGCCGGTGTGGCAACTCATACGCCTGATCTTTTAACAGGATGGGCAGTGGTCCATCCAATGCGTCCACATGTCCCGATGTTTGGTGCGCTTAAATTTAAAAACTATCATTTACCTTTACTGACTGAGCAAAAGCTCTTTGCTAAAAATGGGCTGGCAAAATTCAAAGGGGATATTCAGCGTCTCAATTTAGATTTAGACACGGACCTGAGCGGGGCCAATATCCCTGAAGGTAAATATACTGCGCTCATGAGTACGGACTTGGTCAACCAACTTGATATTACTAACCTAAATGGACAAGTAATGGGCGGCGCTGTCAACTTGGGTGGCGTGGTGAGTTGGAAAGATCAGGTCACTTGGGATGTAAGCGGTCGTTTAGATAAAATTAATCCAAAACATAAGCTGATCCCGCAGGTGGTTCAAGATTTTCTACCTGTAAATTTAAACAGTAAGATTGCGTCTAAAGGGACCCTTGAAAAAGGCATGCACCTGACGGCGTTGGTGGATTTTGACCAATATGAAACTTGGAATTTAAAACTCGATCAAGCGCCTGCCAAAAATAATAAAGCTCAGCCGATGCTGATGGATGTGTCTTGGAAAAATATAGACCGTGCAGTGCCATATGTTGGATGGTTGAGTAGTGATTCGGGCAATGTGCAATTGGCGCTTACAGAAGGTCAGCAGAATATTAATGTGGCGACCACAGTGTCACGACATGAAAAAGGTGCTCTGCCTGCTGGACAATATCAAGCCAAACTCAATCTGAAAAATAACAATCTCAATGTCCATGCCTTTAGTTATGTGGCCGACAAAGGTCAGCTCAAAGGTAACGCAGTTGTAGAATTGCCTGATCAAAAACGTATGCTGAAATGGCAAGCCAATGTACAAGCACAGCAGTTCAATCCGCAAACCATCGTAGCTGCTGCGCCTGTCGATCAAATTACAGGGTCATTAAAAGCCAATGGTTATGCAAAACCAAATCAACAGATTATTCAGCTGAATAATATTGATTTGTTAGGCCGACTAGCACAGCAAAATGAAACGGTTCATTTAACAGGTCAATCTACTGCTGCGCTGACTTTCCATGATGAGAAACAAGGTGGAGGCTTTAAAGCTTTTGCTGTGAATTATGATGGTGGCCTCAATGCAAGCCAAGTTGCCGCAAGTAAAGGCAGTTTGATTTTCAAAGTATCGGGTACACCTGAATTAATTAAAATAGCCGAACTGCGTCATGATGGTGTGGCAGGTAAGATTTCAGCCAATGGACAGGTTTTACTGCAAAAAGCCATTGGTTGGGATATTAAAGCATCACTGGTGCATTTTAAGCCGCATTACTTTGCCTCAAATGTACGGGGTGAATTATCTGGAAATTTAAAAACCAGTGGTGTGTGGTCAGATGCATTAAAACGTATTCAAATTGAACGTCTGAATTTGGCAGGTATGATCAATAACAAACCTGTCCGTGGTCAAGGTAACTTGGCGATGGTGATTAATTCAAATCAATCCGGCTTTATGCCAAAACAGTTTGAAGCGAATAATTTGCTGTTGGCTTATGCCAATAACCAAATTCAAGCCACTGGTAATGCACAAAATTTACAATTGAAAATTAATGCACCAGCGTTATATGAAATTTATGCAGGCCTACGTGGACGTGCTTATGGCTACTTAAATGTTCAAGCACAGCCACGACTGCAAGCATCTGCCAATATCGCAATAGATGATTTTGCTTTTAATAATTTATTCAGTGTGAAAAAAATACGGGTGCAAGGCGAGTTGCCAACTTCTGCGACTTCACCAAGTTTATTAACGGCAACGATGGATAATTTACGCAGTAACAACCGTGAGATTGTGAAAGGTCAAATTTCACTGGCCGGTACACGTAATGCGCATTTATTAAAAGTCAGTGCTGAAAATAAATTATCAAAATTTTATGTGCAGTTAGCTGGTGGTTTTAACGCACAAAATAATTGGCTTGGTCAGATTCAAAAAGGCGATTTTGACTCCTTACGTACACGTCTCGTGCAGCGTCAAAATGCATCGATTATTTACAACACTGCACAGTCTGACCTATTTGTTGGTGCGCATTGTTGGATGAGTCAGCAAAGCGAATTATGTTTTGATCAGCCGATCCGTGTGAATAAAAACCGCGGCAATGTATCTTTTGTGACAAAAAACCTAGACCTAAACGACTTTGCTGCCTTTATGCCTGAAGGCCTGGCGATTACGGGTAAAGTGAATGGTTATGCGAAAGCGTCTTGGGCGAAAGGTGCAAAACCTAAAATTGATGCACGTTTAGTGACTCGTGACGGTTTACTCGGTTTAGCAGCGGAAGACCCACAGTATTTAGCATCTACTTTAAAATATGATGAAGTAGGTTTGATTGCGAAAAGTGTCGCTGAAGGGCTACAAATTCGACTTGATACCAAAGCTCCAGATATTGGTACAGGTTATGCCAATATTATTATTGACCCGTATAAAGCCAACAAACCGATCCGTGGTGAAGTGGCCTTTAACCAAGTTCAATTGAAAATCTTAAAACCATTTATACAAGATGTCCGTTCAATGGGCGGTACGTTGTCTTATGCGGCAAAAATTAGCGGAACATTGTCTCAGCCTTTAATGGATGGTGAGATTCGAGTGAAAAATGGCTCGATTAGCATGATTTCATTGCCTGTGAACTTGACCAATATTCAGTTGTATTCTGCTGTGCGTCAAAACCACGCTACGATTGATGGTGCATTTAACAGTGGTCGTGGTGTGGGCAAATTAACCGGAAATATTGACTGGAAAAATGATCCACGTATCCAGTTGAATTTAACGGGTAATGAAATGTTGGTCCGTCAAGCGCCATTGATCACCGCTGTTGTAACGCCTGATTTATCTTTAGATGTGCTGCCTTTCAGTAAGAAATTAACCTTAAAAGGTAAAATTGATGTGCCGCGTGCATTGATTTCGATGCCAGAATCGTCTGCAACAGTGGTTGGGGTATCTTCAGATGTACGTGTGGTACATGAAGGTGATAATCAACTTGAAATCTTAAAATCGGCACGTCCTTGGGATATTCGCGCTGACGTACAGGTAAATATTGGTAATCAAGTTATTTTCCAAGGTTTTGATAGCCGAATTCCGTTGATTGGTCGTTTGAATTTGACACAACGTGGATTAGAAACAGCAATGCGTGCCAATGGTGCAATCGGTGTTTCTCAGCGTGTGAAAATTGAAGCTTATGGTCAAAGTCTGGACTTGAACCGTGCGATTGCCCGTTTTAATGGACCATTGGCGAACCCTACTTTAGATATTGATGCCAATAAAGCCGTTCAAGGCAGTACCGTTGGTGTTCGTGTGACGGGTACAGCATCAAGTCCTGCAATTCAGGTGTATAACGATGCAGGTCTATCTGAACAAGAAGCCTTAAATGCCTTAATTACAGGTCGTATCAATGAAGGAAGTTCAGGTTTAAGTCAGGCGGAAGGTTTCCGTTCTGATGTGAACAACACGATTGCTGCTGCCGGTATTAGTATGGGCTTGGGTGGTACACGTGCATTGACCAACCAAATTGGTCGTACATTTGGTCTGAGTGGTTTGGCACTAGATGCTCAAGGAACAGGGGATGATACTCAGGTTTCTGTGACGGGTTATATCACACCTGACTTATTCATTCGTTATGGTGTCGGTGTATTTACACCAGTGAATAAACTGACCTTACGTTATCAAATGAATCAACGTTTGTACTTGGAAGCGAGTCAGTCTTTAGAGCGTGCAATCGACTTGTTCTATAACTGGCGCTTCTAGTGGTAAGAAAGTGTAGTGTGATGCAAGTTATTGTTATAAAGTAATTTATTATGCATCACGTCTACACTAAAAAATAACGTGTAGACTATATGTAGACTGTTGAGTAATTTCAGGCTTAAAATGCAAGTGTCGAATTTGTAAATTAAGCTTGAAATGAAACTCAACAAATCTAATGTTGATGCTATTGCATTGACTGAAAAAGGGCAAGCCATCTATCGTGACTCAGATTTGATTGGTTTTGCAGTCCGAGCTACAACAAAAAGCAAATCTTATATTGTCGAGCGGAGACATGCCGGGAAGCTATTCCGTGTGACGCTAGGCAAGACTAATGAGATTACACCTGCAGAAGCTAGAAAAAAGGCTCAGTCCATTTTGGCTGATATTGCTAATGGTGTTTTTGAGAAAAAGAAAGATGCCTTAAATAATGAGATCACATTAAGTCAGGCGTTCGACCTGTACTTAAAGCAACGAAAATTAAAACCGCTTTCTGTGAATACCTACAATCACTGCATTAATACCTTTCTTCCAGACTGGAAAGAACGACCTATATTTGAAATCAATAAAAAGGATGTATTTGACCGGTTCATTAAACTAACCGAATACAGCCCCACTCAAGCCAACCTTACTTTGAAAATGTTTGGGTCCATCTGGCGCTTTGCTCAAATCCATTGCTCTACTGATGAAAATCCGATTCTTAAACAAAACCCGGTTGATGTGATTCCTGCAAAACGTGGCTGGAATAAAACCAAAGCGCGTACACGCCACTTAGATGAAAGTAATATCCACACTTTTTACAATGCGGTCCTGAATTACTTCACTGAACGTTCTTTATATGAAGATGCCTCCAAGAATGCTACACGAGATCTGGTGTTATTCATCATGTACACAGGCTGTCGAAGAAATGAAGCTCAAACCTTGAAGTGGGAAAATGTAGATATTGAGAAGGGCATATTTGTATTCAAGGACCCAAAGAACGGTGATGACCACTTGTTGCCAATGGGTGACCACTTATTTGAAATCATAAAACAGCGTTATGAGCTGCGAAGAAATGATTATGTTTTCCCGGGCTCCAATATGACTTCAGATGCAAAACATATTGCAGGCGCTCAAGGCTTGCTCAGAACTATTGGTGAGCAGACCGGTATTCAAATTTCATTGCATGATTTGCGTCGAACCTTTGCGACGATCTGCAACAATTTGGATTATGGTCCATACACCATTAAGCGACTTTTAAACCACCGTTCCGGCGCTAAAAATGATGTGACTGGTGGGTATGTGCAAGTATCACTCAAAAAATTACGGCTTGCAATGAATGACATTGAAGCCGTGTATCAGGGTAAGCTCAACTGCTTCGATTAAGATGCAAGTTGAGCTGTATTCATTACGGTTTGTCGCTCTTGGTAAGCCAGAACATCCGCTTTTTTGTAAGTAACACATCGACCCACCTTGGTATAGGGAATCCCACCACCAGAACAGCGCAAACGCTGCAAGGTGTGGACAGAGCAGGAGAGGTAAATTGCTACATCTTCCTGCGGAAACAACTGTTGATCTGATGCAGTAAGGAAGCGGTTTAAGCGCATATCTTTGTCTTGCTGCGACATTTCATTTAGCTTAATTTTCACTTTTCACCTCCAATCTTTTACCTGCTTTGATTTCTTCATCGGTGGCGTGGGAGATAAGCTCAATTAAGAGCTTTTCCTCATATCCCCACTTAGTTGATGCAACAACATACTTCTCAGCAAATCTTTTAATTTCAAACAAAGCGCTAAACATTGGATGAAAAATAAAATCCCCAACCTCAAAAATATTGTACTGGCGGCGATTCTCTAATGCGGCCTTTTCTCTTAGCTGCTGCATCAAGAGTTGGTTTTCTTCCCAACTAATTCCAATTTGATCAGGACTTCTCACGACACATCTCCCAAAGTCTTTACCACGCCATTCGGCAACCCAAACACATCTTTAAAAGCCTTATCAAATTCACCGCTTGCAATAAACCGATCAATATCAGAACTTGGATGGTCGTGCTCCTTTATATAACTACTCAATGCCTGATATATACCGTTTGAATTTCCCTTTGTTACACCGACATGAATCTTGTCACCAATATTTTTAACTGAAAATTCAACATTCAGATTTGAAGCGTCAATGATTTCCATAAATGGTACAAATTCGTCCTGATTAAAAATCAGATCAAATGGCATTCCTTTGTGTAGCTCGTCGCAAACATAGTTAGCCAGTTGAAGTTTTGTTAATTGAATTTCAGTCATTCCACTCTTCCTCAAACACTGTTTCACTAAGCTCCCCACCACAAAAACAACAAAACTTAAAAGAGTGTTCCGATGGCAGCATACAGTCATTAAAAACAAAGGTTTCACCACACTCTGTTTCCCAATTTGCATCTTGACTCTCAACCCAAGCACATTGTTTTTCAGTCATTGGTTGGCTCCTGTGCTTCGATCATGGCTTTATTCTTTTCAACTATAGCCATGCATTCCTCATGAGTGCCAACAAAGAAATTAGCTTTCTCTGATGGGTCAATCGCTTCAGCAAACCAAGTGCCGGAAAGTTTTTCAGTTTGGATATGCGCTTGGGTGTGCTTATTGATTTCCATAATGTCACCAAGCTCAATACAGTCACCAAGGTTGTCAAAATCGGATTCAGATGAACAAAAGTTTTCAGGTTCATCATTGTCTTGCCAATAACAAAAAATATTTTCTTTCGGCACCAAAACAAATCCCTCAGGAATAGCTTGGGCTTTGGCTGCTTGCCATGTGCACCAGCTTGAATTAATTTCATTCAGGGCTTCGCTATATTCCTCATCCCATTCAATTAGCTCATAAACATTTTCCAATTCGCTATATTGAATATTCGGCAAATATTTGAAATCCACACCTTGTGAAAGCAGGTGTTTTTCATGAGCAATTCTTTCTTTTTTAATATCCATCACGCCACCTCTTCTTGAGAAAGATGCACACCCACTAAGCGGCTACCTTCAACACAGAAATTGACTGTGTTTAAACCGAATACGCTTGATAAAAGCTCACTCAGTTGGTCTTGCTGTAGAGTCAGTTCGCTTTTACGTGTGACCACTGTTTTGATCTGGTCTTTTAATAAAGCGATAGCATCAGGCTCACTTAGGTGAGGATCATGAGCTGGTGTTTCTACTGCAGGTTGCACTTCAATCACATTTTCTTCAGCAACTGGGGCCGCAATAACTTCAGTATTCATTTCTTGGCCATTAGTTTTTAATTGATATTTGTAGCTGCCGAATTTACCAGTGCGGATAATTTCACCATCGTTTTTCAGCTTATAAATGCCATTAGCGAATTGCTTGTCATTCAATTGCAAAGCAGCCATCAATTCAGGCTTTGTTAAACCTACAGGAAAGTCGTGCAAATACTGCAAAATTGCATCACAAACCTTTCCCCGCACCACAGGTGTGACTTGTTCTGCTTGTGGCTCAGTTGAAATTTCTGCTTTAGCCATATCCGACAAGAAATAAACACCGTGCTCTTCTTCAACATCAATAACAGATAAAATGTTTTTGACAGTTTTGATACTTAATTTGCAAACCGTCATGAGCTGAGCAATTGATAATCCCATTGCTTCATGCGCAAGTGCTTCCAACACCTTTTCTTTAGATTTCTGCAGAGCAGTATTTTCATTAAATCTTCTAAGTTCAGCTGCAGAGTTCATCGAATTCTCCAGGTTGCTTCTTTAAATTTTGCGTCGATGATAAGTGCCTCTATTTCACCAGCACTGACGTTATGAAAAATATGGTCCATTTTTGCCCCGAACACTGTCAGTGTTCGGGTGATTGTTGAGTATTTAAATTTCATTGGACAACCTCACTTGCTTGATTTTCAAGCTCGAAGCGACGCTTTTTAACGTAGTCCATTAACTTAGGTTGTATTTCAGGACTACGTGCAGAAACATCAATTTCCAAAGCATCTAATGTAGTTAAGTCAGGTGCATTCTGAATCTGAACCATAAGTGAAGGTGGAGTTTTAATTTCAGCTTCTGCAGGTGCAAGCTCACGTAAGCGCTTATGAATAGCATCCAACAATGGTTTACGCTGTACTTCTGTCCAGTTGCGTGTATAGCCGGTAAGGGCGGTGGCTTCTTTAGGTGTTTGAGCATTTGTTGCACGTGTTAGTAGATCATTTAAAAGGTTTTGATATTCATCATCTGTTGATTCACTCGCTAACTTTTTATCTGCTACTAACTTTTCAGCCTCAACCTGCAAACGTTTGAGTTCTTCAACACTTAAGTTGTCAGTCGTATGTTCTGGCTTAGGTGTATATTGCTCAGGATCTAGTTCAAGCAGCTTGTCCTCAGTTAACTTACATAGGTGCTGAGTGTGTTCACGTTCTAAATGACCATTTGCCATGAACACCGGACGTAATGCCAAGACTGCTTCGTTGGTGGTGCATGCATTAATTTGCATAGTGAACTTTTCAACCAGTTTCACTGGATCTGTTTCAATATCTTCAACTGCAGGTTCAACCGATGTCTTTTCTTCAACATCATTTGATGTTTGAGTTTGGATATTTTCAGCTTCTGTAGCCGATTCATCCTCCCAAGGCAATGATGTATCAGAGGCAGGTTTCTCTTTATTTAAAGACCCGCCACTTACTGAAATCAATGCCTGAGCATGAACTACCGCATTATCTTCATATAGATGAACTAAACCACGAGTGAGTAATTCCAAGTCAGATGCAGAGTTTTTCCATTTGAATGATTTACTCAATTCAGTTGTTAAAAGTGATGGAGCAAAACATGGGGTACCTTTTGCAGGTGCTTCGGATATGGCTTCTGGAACTTGCATGGTACCAATGGTCATATATACGACAGCAATACGGAATTCATGATCAGGGTCAAAGAAAACAGTCGCAGGGAAGTTGCGAATGCTATCAAAATCTAAATCAGATCCAGTATGACGACATTCAATATTTTGACCTGCAGCCATGGCAGCAAATGCTTCTTGTCCGTTAAAGATAATCATGAATTTACTCCCGCTTTAGCAATTTGATCTATTTCCTGTTTTACTTCTTGAATTTTTGATACATCGATTTGCATCAGCGAATCTATACCCAGATGTTCGCATACAGTTTTTGTATCTAATCCACGCTCATCGATGAAGGCTAATAGGTCATCACGTTGCGTATCTGATATGCCATTAAATTCAGGTGGACTCATCCACGTTTCTTTATGCTTATCAAAGGTACAATTCAGTTCTTTGGCCTTAAGTAGCATGGCTTGGCGCATGTTTTGGTAATACATATGGCTCTTATCAAGAGACTCAGTTAACTGGTTTAGATCACTGGCATATAGCGCTTCATCACAGCTTTGTTTCCAGTTTTCCAAGTCTTCAAGTGCTTTTGCTGAAGCCAATTGCGCAGGGGTTAATGTATTGATGTGTGCTTTAGCTGCTGAAATTAATTGTGCTAAAAACATCGGTTCTGTTTTTAAGTCAGGTACCCAAACTTCACCAGTTTCTCCACCAAGAGCACCTGAGTTTTTTGCATGATGAGTTGGAGATGGTTTGAAATTGATGACACGCGCATTCTTACCTTCGCCAGTAGTGACAGTAGTCATGTAGCCCATCATATCTGCAATACGGTACAGCTCATTTCTATTCTTACCACCCAAGTCAGGACGGTAGATGATCTGATCGTTGTTTTGATCCTCAGAGGCATGAGCAATAAAAACAACATCCTTACCCATGCTGATTAGGGTATTCACATACTGCTTGAATGTTTGATTGGCCAAACCTTGGGCTTTAAGTTTTAAAGCGCCATCTTTCTGCCGGTTGTTTGGATGAAGTAGTAGGTGAGTTTTAATGCATTCAAGCATCGCGCCTACAGTATCAATAACGACAGTGTTGTAAGGTGCTAAGTCTTGAGTTGTAAGACCTGCAACGTCAGCCCATTGTTGAACTGGAATTACTGCACCACGACGAAGTTCACCGGTACGATGAGCACCACGGTCGAAGTCAAAGGAAACAGCTTTATCAGCAGTAAAGCCTAAAGAGGATTTACCGAGGCCTGGATCTGCATAGATGTAAGTGATGATGGCGCTGACATTTAGAGCTTGGTCTGCTGGAATAATATTAATAGTCATTACACTTCTCCCAACAAACGGTTTTTAATCATGTGCTGCACCAACATTTCATTGATGTTTCGGTGGTCGTTGTAGTCCGTGAAGTCAGGGAATGGGTTGCCGTATTCATCTGTGATGTGATCTACAGATAGCTGGGTAATTTCAGCCGTATCAAATTCACTGCCAGGGACGCCGTAGCTGTCTTCAAATGGTTCAAAGTCAAAGCTTACATCTAGGGTGAAGTTATCTAAACGGATAACAGCATTACCTGAAGTTTTAGATGTGAGTTGCATTGCTGCGACGGTAGTAACTTCTGGAATGCTTTTATGAAGCACCTGAGTGTTACTTAAAGCAGGCTTATAGGCACATGCTAAAACACCGATTGTTACGGTTGCAGCGACAAGTGTTACCTTGAGGCTATTGAAAGGGGTTAAGGTTTTGTTCATACTTATCTCGCAGTTTGCAAAGCACATCGGGGGTAGAAGATCGATGTGCTTTTTTTGTTGTCTGTGAGACAAATATAACTATAGTTATTTTTATAGTCAATACTATAGTTATAAAAATATTATTATAGTTATATTAATTTATATTTTTAGTTATAGTAGGCAAAAGAAAACCCACTATCGAAGGCGAGAAGATGAGTTTAGGAAACGAGATGCACGAGTGGCGTAAGCAGTTAGTAGAAAAACTATTGCTGAATGGTGTTAAGGCTGAAGATTTGGAGGGGCAGGTGAGTGCAGCTGAGCTGGTTGTGTTTGGTGGTCAGGTTGCTACTGTGACAATTGAAGTGCCACTCAAGCATGCGAAAGAATTAAAAACCATTCTTTTGGATTTCTCGCAAAAGAATGGCAGCTTTGTGATTGCTAAGACTGATAACTAGAACGTGCGTGACCCACTAGCAACAGGTTTCTGATAGGTTCTACCTTTATTACATTCATCTTCAATTTCAGAAAGTGATGCTTTGTAAGTCTCAACCCAATCAGATGCAGTGGTGTCCTTATTGATAAGTTTTGACTTAGTAAGCTCTAACGCTAGGGCTTCTATAATTTCAGGTTTCATATTTTCTCCGGTATTTAGGGATGTTTGAGAACAATGTTGGTGCAGAGTCTCAACTTCATAATATCAGGGAAAATATGGATTTTTTAAAAAAGAAAACCCACCGCAGGGGTGGGTTGTATGGAGTCTCACTATGCTAGATCATAATGAAAAACTAAAACTTGTGATTGAGTTTATTCAGTCTGGTATTAAAGATGCTGATGCAATTATCTTTAATATCAATAAAATTGAGAAAGAGCTTTTTAAGGAAAAGAATTAATTATTCCTCTAGAAGTTTATCAATATCTACACTAGTGCGATTAACAACTTTATGGCATTGATTATAGAGTTTTAAGAAATACTCTCTAGAGTTGGGTTTTAGATAACCCTCACCAGTAGCATTTTCTAGATAGGCGATTCTATCCATTAAATCAAAGGCAACCCTCTCTATAGAGTTGTCTTTGATTTCAATTGGTTTGCTGATTTCAGTTTTATCAACCATTTTTCTCTCCACCCGATCTGTTCTAAAGGACTGCGTCGGGTTCGCAGTTAAGGTATTTTTATGAAATTAGAAACTCTTGTTTTAATAGAAAATAGACTTCATTCAAATTCAACACAGATTTATCTTGAGCACATAAAAGAAGATGTGCCTGAATTTTTCGTTCCGGTCGGCGACTATACAAAACCGATGGGGTATCTAAAATTTAAAAATATCGCTAAAAAAGGCTGCTTTGAATTAAGTTCATTAGAGAACCTAGACCATCCCAACCCACATCCACAATTTTCGTTGACAGGTGTTTTATATTCTCGGCAGGCAGCTCTTGAAGCACATCATGCAATTTCTTCTTATCAGCAGGAGATAAATCAGATTGATCCGTCCTGATCTGAAATATGTACTGCATAAGGTTCGCGTCCAGTTGATCTTGTGATTCAATGCATGTTGCAACAACATCACACAATATAAATACAGGAAAATTGAAATGATAAGCAACAAGGATGCAAAGACTATCAAGGCTTTGTTAATTACATCAATAGCATTTGGCATTGTTAGCTTTATAGCTCTAGTTGTTGTATTTATTTACCTATGAGGCTTTTATACAAGCTAAATACGCATCATTTGCGAAACTGCTAATAACCTTATTTTTAACACTTTCTGAAGAGTATGCAGGGTGCTCATAAGCTGAGATGATCATGTCTTGAGCGATCCTTTGTGTTGCCTTATTGGGACTCTGATTAGCCTCCATCATCTCCTCTATATTTGCACCATTTTGACGTTTTCCCATAATGGTTTTTGCTAGTCTCATTGATGCACTACAAAGCTCTTTTTTCTCTCGTTCAGCTTTTTGAATTTGCCATTCTGGAATAGGCTCTGGTTTATTTTCAGCAATTATAATTGGTTCAACCTGATGTTTTTTTTCAAATTCGGCAGCAATAGCTTTATTTTGAGCTTGGTCTTTTTCTACTCTAATAGCTTTTGCATTAATCTCGCGCTGTTTTGCTTCATTTGCCAATCTCTCTTCATTAGCCTTGTCTTGCTCAAGCTTCTGCTGATGAGCCATTTCAGCCTGTTTTAGCCGCTCTGCATCAGCCTTATTGCTCTGATTCATAGCATAGAACGCGATTACCACAACAGAAATTAGACCAAGCAAAGCGTACTTCATAGCTGAAACCCTCTATATTTATGCAATTAACCAGCTCGCCAAAATTGACGACCAATAACTTTAAAATTTTTGCCGTTTTCTTCTGTTACGACTTTATCTCTATATTTATCATTAAGGCTGTGAAGAACTAATGAACCATCAGCTTCTTTAAAAACCTGCTTGATCATACCTTCACCAGCTAAATAAACCGCATAAATTTCACCATCAATAACGTCGGTTTGCTGCAAATTAATTCCTACCAAATCACCATCTTTAATAAAGTCAGCCATGCTATCACCTTTGGCTTTAATAATTTTCATGGTTTTTTCTGTAACGTTTCGATCTTTTAGAAATGATGGGGGAAAAGGAATTTTTCCATTGATAGCATCAAAATGAAATTCTATTGATTCGCCGGTACCACATGAAAAATTAGCCTCTACCACATCAATCCAAACGAATTGATCACGGAGATCATCAGTAACAACAATTGGTGCTTTGACCTCATTAGCATCAAATGCATCAGGCGAGTCGCCAGTCGAAAGCCACAATGGATCTACGCTAAAAAATTGGGCAATCAAAGGTAGATAAGCTGATTTTTGATTTTTGCCAGACTCAAGTGCTTGATAGGCAGGTTGACTCATTCCCACAGCCTCAGCAACCTCAGCTTGGGTTTTACCAGCCTTGCGGCGGGAGTCTTTCAGGCGATCTTTAAGTGACATAAATCAATACTCTCATTTCTAAAAATAAATATATAACCTTGGTTATATTTATTCAAACAACTATAGTTATTGACGCATGATAACTATAGTTATAATATGGTTATAAATTAATGGAGATATAACCATGATCCAGAGCCAAACAAAGCTCTACCAATCACTTGTTGAACATTTCGGTAGCCAAGAATGCACTGCCGAGGCTTTGCTGGTAAAGCAGCCAGCTGTGTCTGGTTGGGTACGCGGCACCAAAAAAATGTCTGAGCGCGTGGCTTTGCGTGCTGAAAAAAGTACAGATGGAAAATTCAAAGCATCGGATCTTTGTCCTGCGCTTAAGGAATTCAACAAGCTTTCGGTTTAACCAATTATCACTCGGTCAATGTTTTAAATAAACGTGAAATAAAACAAGGATTTCACAATGCAAGAAATAACACTAAGCCGTGAAGCGCAGACGGCAATTTTTAAAATGATTAATCAGACTAAGGGGATTTCACCAAAAGAAATCGCTCAAGTTACTGGCGATTCACATAACACGATTTGCAACTACGGAAACGTAGGCATGCCAAACCATTTACCGAGTTTAAAAAAGCTCGAGACCATCATGATGTATACGCAAAATCCTGAAATTTTACGCGTATGGGCACATCAGTTGGGTTATGCGCTTGTGCCAGTCAGTTGTGATTCAAGCAAACATCATGAGTTATCCATTTTTGAAGCAATGATGCAGCACAACATTAAGAACGGCAAAGCAAACCATGTTGTGTATGAGGCTTATGAAGATGGCGTTATTACACCTGCGGAATATGAAGAAATTCACCAGTTAACGCAGGGCTTAACAGAATTGATTGCAGCAGTAGATCAGGCTGCGCTTAAGCAAATGAAAAAATACACATCAAATTTAGAAATAGAAAAAGCCTGAGGTCAGATCTCAGGCTTTTAGTAATTCAAAACTTTATAGGGAATTGAATATGCGAACAAATTTAACACAACACCAATGCGCCGACAAGTGCACGGAATTTAAAGAAGAGCAGTGCAAAAACTGTTTGGTGCAGCAACCTGAAGTGACTATTGGTCAAGTGATCGATGAGGCGTTTTTGGAAGTATTTGGAGAGGATGGGGAATGAAAAACCGATTTTATCTAGCATGCTTCCGCGACAACGTTGGCTCAAATGTCAGCTTTCAACGTAAAGAATTTAAGGGTTATCACACTGACATTGATCAAGCTCATGAATGCACCCTAGAGGAAGCGCAATGGGAATTTAATCATGCTCGTGAATATGACCTACCAATTTCAGCAGATCATGTTGATGCGTTAGCTGTATGGAAAGTAGATTGCCAATATATCCCAAAAGAAACTCAACCATTCACCGATATTCACAATACCTATGTGGCTTTTGAAAAAGGTATTTGGGATGGAAATGATGTCTATTGGTTGATTTCAGAGAATCAAAATACATCAACTGACTTTGATCAAGCCTATGTAATGGGTATGGATAAGGCAAAAAAATTAAGCTCCAAATTTGTTGTAATTCCCTTTGATCTAGCAAACAAATCCAAACGTAGAACTTTTGATTTTAGAAAAGTAGATAAGCGAACGATGGTTCAAGGAGCGGGATTAAAAACTCCAGAACATTTAAAAAAAGCTAAGCGCAAGAGCCTAAATCCAAAGACACGTTTTAACTGCCCTGAGTGCGGAAAAATCAATTGGCAGCACAACCCGTATGATTTTGAGGTGTGTAATCACTGCTGCCATCATGGAGATGCTGCCTAATGCACTACTACAAAAAGAATATTGGTGACTATCGCTCAGCTACAGCTCATTTAAGTTTGCTCGAACATGGTGTCTACAATTGGTTGTTAGATACATATTACCTGAACGAAAAACCTTTACCGCTTAATGAGCGTGAGCTTTTTCGTATGGCGTTAGCACGTACTGAAGATGAAAAGAATGCAGTACGCGACATTCTTATTGAGTTCTTTGTGGAAACCGAAAACGGTTGGGTTCATAACCGTTGTGAAAGCGAAGTAAAAGCGTATCACGCTAAAGCAGAAACCAATCGCAAGAATGGTGGGAATGGTGGCAGACCTAAAAAGCAAGCCAAAGAAAACCCAAACGGTTTTCAAATAAATGATAAAGAAACCCAGTCGGTTAATTTTGGCATCCCACAAGAAACCTTAACCAAGAACCAAGAACCATTAACCATAAACCAAGATAATACACACACAAACGCGCAAGCAGATTTTTCAGAAAGCGATCATTGGAAACCAGATCTTGAACAACTGGCGATTGCCTTGAGAACCACAAAATATTCTCAACGAGTTTCTGAAATCCTAAGCATGGAAGATTTTCAATTCCATCTTGGGAATTTTAATACTCACCATGAAAACAATCACCAGCTCACTGATAACCAAAAACTTCGGAAGTTTGCACAGTGGATTTTTCAGGAATTTGAAAAGCAACTGGCTAAGGCCGAGCGTGAAGCTAAAAAATCTACAGGTCGTATTCCTGAAAAACAAAACTCTCGCAACGTAAACGATGCATGGGGTGAAGTTCAGCAGTATGCACCTGCCAGTGACAACGTTGAATTGGAGGATTTGGTATGAACGCATCAATCCTGAATACAAAAATCCAAATGAGCACGGAGTTCTGTGAAGCTCACAAGGTTCAAAAAGTTCGAGTTGGGCAAACAGCAATTTGCAAGCAATGTGCTTCAGAGATTTTAAGCAAAGCTCACAAGGATCACGAGGTCGAAGTAAATCGCATGGTTCGTGAAAAGCATTTTGAGGGGGCTAAGTTACCAGCTCGTCATGCGAATAGCGGCTTCAAAGATTACATCGTAAAAAACATTGGTCAGCAGAACGCCAAGCAACACTGCACAGCATTCACAAAGGACTTCAAGCAAGGCGTTAACCGCAATCTGATCATGGTTGGTCGTACTGGCACAGGCAAAACACATCTGGCATGCGCTGTAGCTCGGAACATCTTGGAATCACGCAAATATGCTCGTTACATCACTTCAGAAGATATGGGTAATGAGATTGCGAATGCTTGGAAAAAAGCAGATGACAATGAATCAAACGCAATTCACCGCTTCACTGAATATGACCTGTTAATTCTTGATGAGTACGGCTTGCATGACCGTCATGAAAATCGTTTGCAGCTTGTACATAAAGTTTTATATGCGCGTTATGACGCTGCTAAGCCAACCATGTTGATTTCCAACATGACGATGGCTGAGTTGCAAAAGGATTTGGGTGACCGTTTATGGTCTCGTTTTCAGCATGATGGCCTGGTGATTGTGGAATGTAATTGGGCGGATCAACGTGTAGGAGGTGGGGTGTGAAGCATGGAACTATAAGCAGCTATAAGCACTACAAGTGCCGCTGTGATGATTGCAGAAAAGCCATTGTTGAGTATGAAAAAGCTCGACTACAGAAGCCGAAATTTGTCTACCCAAAACCATTAGAACACGGGACGTCAAACGCATACACCTATCGCGGATGTCGTTGTGAAATCTGTAAGGCCTTCATGCGTGGTTATCAAATGGGGTACATCAAGCTCAACAAAGAAGCTGCGCTTGATGAACTTGAGGGTCTGCCGATGCTTGAGAAACGTCGTGAGCATGGAACTTCGGAAGCATATTCATTCGGGTGTACTTGCGATCTATGTCTAACAAAAGGTCGTAACGAATATCTGGCGGAGATTGCAGCATGACCAGACTTGAGTATTTATCACAGTTCAGTAATGCGGCGCTTAGTCCTGAATTGAATTGCGATCCAAATAACATGCTTCGGGCAAAGTCTGCTGGTAGAGCGATGTTTGAAAATTTGGCTGTGACGCAAGTAAGCCAAAAAGAAAAAGAATTTCGAAAAATGTGGTGTAAGGAACAGCTTGGGTTGATTGGTGAATTTGGCGCGGTGTTAGGAGGTGGGGTGTGAGTTCTCAATTCAGTCAAAAAATTGATTCAAAAATTCAGAAATTACATGAAACAACAATGAGAGCTGAGCAATTTGATAAGCGATTAATGGTTTTAAGTTTTGCTGTGCATTCCTCAGCTCGCTTCTCAATCTCAGATCTGCAAAAAAATGGAATCGATGCGTCAAATTCCTCAATTAGAACCTATTTATTGGATCTCATGAGTGTTGGTTATGTGGAGCGCGTAACTGTGTGGACCTATAGCGCTACTGAAAAAGCAAAGCAGTTATTTGGAGTGAAGGGATGAAAAAGCGCAATAAGAAATATAACCCGAACAAGATGGCGAATCTGTACAAGTCGCAGTCACAGCAACTTCATACGCTTGAGATGTCATTCAATATCGATGAAGTGAATGACAACATTGATGCGTGGCGTGAAGAAAACGATTTTGCTGATAAGGAGTTGACACCAAAGCATGTGGTTTATGACGTATATCACGGTGATCTGATTATTTGTCTTAAAAACCTGTTAATTCCACTTGAGCAAGAGTGGTTTTTTGGTGTGGATTCGCATTATTACTCAGTTGAAAAAGATGAAGTGCTGACAGTGCCGACCCAGTTTCAGATGCCAAAAATGAGCTTTGAGCAGTTTCGTTTTGGTTGTGATTCAACTGTGGATCGTGGGCATGGGCTTAAAACACGATGGAAGGGTATTAGCGAAGAACTGGGCGCAATCTTGGAGCAAGAAGCGCCAGAAGGTTTTGAGCGTGTGCGTAGTGATGCGTTGTTGCGTGTAGAGACGGCATTTAACAATGTTGAGGATTATTTGTATTTCAAACAGGCAAAGGTGCTGAGAGAGAAGGGAGTAGCGGCATGAACTTAACAATCGAACAAATGCGGGAAATTTCCAATCGTGTGAGTTGGGGTAGTCACTACCGAGTTGATACGGATGAGGTTATATGCTGCCACAACGAAGGTCATTTTTATTTTCAAGATATGGTCAAGCAAGGGGTTAAGTTTATTCGCTTAGATTCAATTCGCGCTGCCATCGCAGACCACGACCGTACTGACTATGTAAGTGACATCAAGAACCACATTAGTCCGACTACAAAGGTGATTGAGAGAGGTGAATCTTGATTATCGGCATTGATCCAGACCTAGAAAAATCAGGGGTGGCTGTCTTAGGGCATTCACTGGAACTTAAAAATTTAACATTTTCTGAAACTGTAGATTTATTTCGCAGTCAGCAAGATCAGATTAAGAAAGTTGTGATTGAAGCAGGGTGGGAAAATAAGAAGTCTAATTTTCATAGTCGTATAGGACAGCATAAGAGCGTCGGAGAGCGAATTGCCAAGAATGTAGGGGAAAACCATGCGACAGGTAAATTACTGGCTGAAATGGCGAAATCGTGCGGTTTAGTGGTGGTACTGGTAAAGCCGACGCGTACAAAGTTGAAGGCAGAAGATTTTAATCGAATTACGGGCTGGCAAGGCAGAACGAATCAAGAGCAACGAGATGCGGGAATGCTGATTTGGGGAATGAAGTGATGGATTTGAATTTAATCAAGGCCAATGCGCCAGCAGGAACAGAATTCTTTGCTCCAGCACCTGAGTGGGTTGGTGGGGCTTTTTACTTCAAAGAGTACGCTGGAAAAATATTGATGATGGATATGAACCAAAATTGGGTACATGTGTGTGACACGGTAGAAGACTTGCTTTGTCGTAGAGGTTTGCCAATCACCTATGAGCCTATCAATTGGGTTGAAAGATTAAATTAAGTTTAAGAGGGGATAGGGATGAATGCAGTAGCAGAAAAATTTGAACCGTTTGAATGGTTGACTAAAGGTATTACAGCGAAGTCACCAAACTTTGAACCGCAGGCACATGGCACTGGGGAGAAGCCATTGAATTATGAAGATCGTTTGGGTGCGATTGCGAGTATGGAGACGCAGCTTGCAAAGTCAGTTACAGCGCTTATTGTCTTTGATGGGAAGTGTGAAAGTGATTATGAGTATGTGCGTAATCACTTGGTTAAAATTATGTTGGTCAATGCTAAGGATGATAAAAAGCGCGAGCCTGAGCATATCACCATGAATCATTTGGCATACTTGGTTGCACGTATGGTAATTGACTTTTCATTAAATCCTGAGCTTGAGGGGAATTTTACAGCACAGGGACGATTGTATTATGCGGGTATTAATTCGATGCAGATGCAAGCCGAACTTTATCGTAAGACGTGGAAGCCATACGAAAACCTGATGTGTTTGGCGCTTGAGTCTGCGATTGATGAAGCATCAAATGCAATTAAAGTGTATAAAAAAAATACTTACAATGCGATTAATAGTTAGAAATCCTGTAGGATTGGATTTTATTTAAATCGATAATTTATATGAGAAAAGACATTATTGATCGGCAATTAATTCTAGTAATTATTCTTTGTACATTTGCTTTATTTTTATATGTAAAGACAAGTGATGATCCTCTAATTGATTTTCTAAATGGATCATGTATTGAAAGCTTGTTTCTAAAATTAGAAATAGGAAATAGCCTTTTGAAGGATTTAAGTATAGGAATCCTAGTTAGCACGATTTTTTGGACATTTAACAACTACTTGCCGAGTAGAAAGTTAATTAATCAAAAGATTGGGAGACTAAATAGGGCTCTTTATTTAATATTAGAATCCTTCAAAGGCAACCCTTTTCATCACGATAAGCATTATATTAATTGCCGAGAATTGAATATTAATGATCTATCAGCAATTAAGCATATAAAAGAACTTCTAGATAGTAAGAAAATTTATGGAAGCATGGGGGAAAAATGCTTTTTTGAAATATGTAGTGAAAGTTATGATTTATTCAAATTTTTAAGTATTGCTGCCAATGAAATTTCTCCTGAACATGGTGCACTATGGGATTCTTTAACAAGAAATATTACAGTTATTGGTCGCCTATATGATCAGTGGTTTGAAGATAGAGCTAAAGAGGGGATAAAGGCGGGAGTTGATTATTCTAAAGGTACTTTATGGCTTAACTTAACTGAAATTCTAGAAGCTTTAGAAAAATGGATGGAGTTAAATAATAAATAGTTTCCATTTTAACGGAATCTAAGCTATAGTTTTACTATACTGGTCGTATTACGCAGTTTCTGACCATGACTAAATTAAGCTCACCAAACGGTGGGCTTTTTAATGCCCTGAGAACTGTTTTTGTGTAAGCAATATCAGGGCACCTATGGTGGTTCCTATTAATTTCTAGTGGTTTTTAAATTGATTACCGCCACCAATATTCAGGAGATCCACATGCTCCAATTTTTAAAACGATTGTTCTGCATTCACGATTACGACTATGAGTCGGATATTTTTATTCAAGTTGAATGTAGAAAGTGCGGTAAAACAAAGTAACCCTTGCCACAACTCCAGTGGCATTTGCCGAACGTATTACGGCACATAAGGCCCCTCACATTCTAGATGTTTAGGGGTTTTGTTTTTTAGGAATAATGCAAAATAGACTATTTCTACATGGTTTAGAATGATTTCTTTTTTTGAATGGGTTTATCCTATGAAAACAATCGTAACTTATGTTGATAATACGGAAGATCTAAACTGTGAAATCTTAACTAAAGAGTATGAGGGGTTTAAAAATGCGTATCTCCCTAATATCGGAGATGTCATTGTGGTTTATTCAGAACATGAGCATGATCAAATTGAGTTTAAAGTGATCGAGTTGCGAGTTTTGGTAAATCGCGACTATGATCAATTTCATTTAATACTTGAACGTACTAACTAATTTTGGAGCCCCATTTTTTAATGGGGCTTTTCTTTTCTATTGGTGCATATGCCATTTATATGTGAATCATCAGGAGATCAAAATGTAGTCTTTAACTGTATTTATTTTGACAGAATTGCCTGATTTTCAAGAAATCAGGCTTTGAAAAGTATTTTCACTTTCAAAGTATTTCCAGCTGGCTTAAAATTGAGCAAAGAAATTATTTAAAAAAGGTAGTTATGTCTGACCATTTTGTATTAAAGGGCGGAATAGGAACCATCGATGCCGAGCGAGATATTTTTTTAGAAGACTATTTCTGGGAAACTCAAGTTTTTAATGATTTAACATGCTTCGATGAGGATGATTTTTCATTCACGAAAAGGGTTATTGTGGGTAGAACAGGATCAGGAAAAACGGCACTTTTAAAAAAAATAAATAGCTTAACTAACATGAAGTCTGTGTCAATTGAAGCTGAGTCGATGATCTTTGAGCATATCAAAAATAATGTTTTTATAAATTCACTGATTGAAAATGATATTGATATACGGATTTTCTATAAATCTTTATGGCTTCATGTATTACTAATTAAGGTTATAGAATTAAGCTTTCCAAAAGATAATTTACTTAAATCCTTACAAGCATTAGTTTTTGAAAAAAATAAATTAGCTACTGAATACGTAGAGACATTTGGCGATAATTTCTTTAATGATAATATTATATCGGAAATTACAAATAAGATGCAGCGTGAGCTTTCAGCAACTTTTGGGGGAGATGTTGCGAGTATCAAGGCAAGTGTAGGCGGAAAACAGAATGCTGAGTTTACTGAAAAAATACAGTCCCAAACTAGTAGATATGTAAATACAGAATTATTGACAAAACAAAAACAAGTAATTAAAGCGTTAATTGATGGTAATCGAGATAAAAGAAGAAAATATATAATTAGTATTGATGATTTAGATCGATCTTGGTTGAACGAAAACTCAATAAGATATGATTTTATTAATGCTTTGTTAGATGCTTTTAGAGAATTAATTAATATTAAAAATACTAAAGTTTTAATATCTATTCGTACTGATATCTTGAAAGGGGTCTATAAGAATAAATTAAGGCAAGAAGAAAAGGATGTATCCTTAATCTCGCATGTTGAGTGGAGAAGAGAGGAAATTGTAGATCTTCTTGATAAACGAATTAGTTTTATTATTGAAAGGCAATATACGAATAAGGGTGTAAATTTTGAGGATCTTTTTGGATTTACAGTAGCTGGGAAACAGGCGAAAGAATATATTTTAGAACGAACGATGCTACGGCCAAGGGATGCGATTGAATTTGTGAATATCTGTTTGTCAAAAGTTTCTGGTGATGTAGCTAGGTTGAACTATAGCGTTGTCCTTGAAGCAGAAGAAAATTTTTATTCTAGTCGAAAGTCTGCTTTATGTTCGGAATGGTATAGCTTATATCCAAATCTAAGAACCTACCTCGATGCTTTATCGGTATTTGAGAACAATACCATCAACAATGAAGTCCTTTTAAATAAAAAAGAAGAGCTATGTGAGATATTGCTTAAATCAGAAAATTTAGATGATGATGAGGTAATTAATAAGTGTATGGCGTCAGATTTTAACGATATTCTTAATATCTGGTTCATATGTGGAGTTATTGGGCGAAACAAAATTGAAGATATAATTATTTATTCAAATCATCAAAAAATGGAATTAGATATTACTGATTTTAATAAAAATTTTAGAATTCATCCTTTATTTTTTAGAAACTAATTTGATGATAAATACTGGTTAAATTTCTAATCCAAACCTCCTTCGGGAGGTTTTTTAATGGGTGAAATATGGAACCTGATGCATATAAAGCGCTAACCAAAAAGATACCTCCCAAAAAGAAACTACGCACCAGGTCATTACCAAAAAACAGTGAAAAATACTTAGAAGCATTTGGCCGCTTAAAAGAAATATTAGACCGGATGGAAATGAAGTATGAGGAGTACTTTCATTTCAAAAGTACGAAACATTGGCGTTTTGACTTACACCTCATTGAACATCGTATGCTAATTGAAATAGCAACAGGTCCATGGTCTGGTGGTCGAAAAGGCAAACTTGCTTCAAAAGCTTGGAGTATGGATCGTTATGAGCATGCAGAAGAAATGGGATATCGATTTCACAGGTTTGAATTAGCAGATATCAATATGGGGCGTGCAATGGCCTGGTTAAGACAATTAAAGGCATCACATGGAACAGATCAGACCATTCCCGCCGACTGAACTTATGGATCAGGCTGAGGAAGAAGACGCTATACGTCTTGCACCAGCACAAGAATTACTGGCCTGGGTGAAAGATAATTACTTAACTATGGGTGGCCAACTACATAACCCAGACCATGATCATATCGCTGAGCTGATTCACGATAATGAAGAGTTTTTGGCATTTGCATGGGCATCTTCTGCGGCTATGACTAAAAAGCGCATGGTACTCGGTCAATGTGAAAAAGTGATGTTTAACCAAGGTGGATGGAAGAAAGCTCGTCAAGAACAACAAATGCGAGACTGGTTTGGCTTTGTACCTCAGTACTTAATCACAATTGATGCTGCATTTTGTGAGCAAACCTCTGATCGTGAATTCTGCCGTTTGATAGAACACGAGCTATATCACATTGGGGTAGAGCGCGATGAAGATGGTGAGATCATTTATAGCGATACGACTGGCTTACCGAAGCATTACTTAGCTGGCCATGATGTTGAAGTTTTCTTTGGTGAAATACGTCAGCATGGAATTGATAGTTCGGTTCAGCGATTATTGGATATTGCTAAAAATGCTCCATTTGTATCGGAGACAAACATTGCAGCGTGCTGTGGGAACTGTGTGATTAACTGAGCCGAAAGGCTCTTTTTTTTGCCTATCTTGCGACACGTAGCGACACAAAGAGGAATTTATGGCAACACTTAAAGAGCCTGTGAAAATTTTTATAATTCAGTCTCTTGCTTGCCGTGACACCCCTCAAGAAGTCGCGGATCTTGTGAAGCAAGAGTTTGATCTGATTCTCGATCGATCTCAGGTGGCTTTGTACAATCCAACCAAGCGACGTGGGAAAAACCTGAGCAAGAAATACGTCCAATTATTTGAGAAAACCCGTGAGGATTTTGATGCTGGATTAATCGATATTCCAATTGCGAACAAGTTCTACCGCTTGAAAGAAATCCAAAAGATGTATGACGACTCTGGTAAGAACAAAGTCGCAAAACAAAAGTTATTAAAGCTTGCACATCAAGAAACTGATGGCAGGACAATTCGTCAGGAGCACACTGGTAAAGATGGTGCTGACTTGGAAATCAAAGTTATTCGAGAGTTTATAGATTAGAAGGATTCCACTGTGGAGCTTAGAATCAAAACTCCACGTTGGTCAAAACCTTGGTTTAAGACAGCACGATATAAGGGTGCTCATGGGGGGCGTGGATCAGGTAAGTCACATTTTGTAGGTGAGCAGCTGGTAGAGGAATGCGTCATTGATAAAGATCTTCGCGCTGTATGTATTCGTGAGATTCAGAAATCGATTAAGTACTCAAGTAAGCAGCTTATTGAGGACAAGATTAAGGCTCTAGGCGTATCACATCTGTTTGATGTGCAACGCGACCTAATCAAGCGAAAGGGTGGTGAGGGAGTAATTCTTTTTCAGGGTATGCAAGACCACACAGCTGATTCAATCAAATCCCTTGAGGGTTTTAAGATAGCTTGGATTGAAGAAGCTAATAGGCTTTCAGCAAAATCCCTCAGACTATTACGTCCAACAATGCGTGCTGAGGGGTCACAAATTTGGGCGACATGGAACCCCGAATCGAAAGACGACCCTATAGATGATTTTCTACGTGGTGAGTTTGCACCTGAAGACTCCATCGTTATTGAAGTAAACATCAACAACAACCCATTTGCTCCGCAAACACTGTTGGACGAATACGAGGAAGATCGTAAGCGTGCAATTAGGATGCAGGCTGCAGGTGATGAAAATGCATGGCCTATGTTTGAGCATGTTTGGCATGGTGCTTACCTTGAATTTAGCCAGGCCATTATCTTCTCTGGTCGTTATGTGGTTGATGAGTTTGAACCTGATGCTGACTGGACAGAAGTGTACTACGGTTCCGATTGGGGGTTCTCACAAGACCCAACAACACTAAACCGAATTTTTATTCATGACGATATTCTCTATATACGTAATGAAGCTCATCAAGTGGGTTGTGAGATTGATCATCTTCCAAATCTTTTTGATGAAGTGCCGGGCGTACGTACTCACGAAATCAGAGCTGATAATTCGCGACCTGAAACTATTAGCTATATGAAACGCCAAGGTTTCAAGATTAAGGCAGCAGACAAATGGCCTGGATCTGTAGAAGACGGTGTGACGTATATGAAGAAATTCAAGCAAATCATTATTCACCCTGATTGCCCTGAAACAGCTAGAGAGTTCAAGTTGTATTCATACAAGGTCAATCGTGCAGGTGATGTACTGCCGGATATTTTGGATCTCAACAACCATCATATGGATGGTATTCGCTATGGCTTACAGCCATTGATTAAGGGTCGAAGCAGCAAAAAACCTGCTGGTGCAGGTAGTCGAACTTATTGATAAGGAAAACACATGGCAAAGTCTAAAAAAGACAAAGCGTCAAAGAAGGCTTTGTCTCTTGGCAACCTATACACTCAAGAAGCGGTAACGCGTTTTTTAGTTAATTTTGGCAAGCAACCAGATACCGATGAGGTGCTTCGTAAGGCTGGCATTACACGTCATAGATTACGAGTATTGCTAGATGATGATGAAGTTGCCCAGGCCGTTGAGACTCGCATAGATGCACTACTGGCTACACCGCTAAGAGTTGAGCCAAGTGATACAGATGAGGCCGAAAAATTAACACTTGTTCTCAAAGAATGGTTTCATGAGATTGCGGCCGGTTCTTTGAATGCCTTGTTTTTTGGCTATTCGGTTCAAGAAGCTGTTTATGAACTTAAACCAGAGGGTTACATCGGCCTGGAATGGATTGGTGAAAAGCCAATGCAATGGTTTGAACCTAAAAATGATGGTCGACTAATTTACCGTCAGGAAGGGACTGCTAATGAGCAGGAGGTCGATCAAGTATTTAAATTCTTCTTAACGCGTCGTAAAGCTTCATATGAACAACCTTATGGAAAAGCATTGCTAGCAACACTGTATTGGCTATTTTTCTTTAAGCAGAATGGATTCAAATTTTGGGCTAAATTCTTAGAGCGTTTTGGTACGCCAATTCTTTTAGGTAAATGTAAAGATACTGAAACTGAAGACATGAACAGAGCATTATTAAATGCTCATGCTCAAAGTGTATTGTCGATCGATGCTGAAGACGATGTTCAGGTACTGGGTACATCTGGTGCGAGTGGTACTGCAGGGGCTGCGTTTGAGTCCTTTAACAATCAACTCGTACGACAGATTCAAAAAGTCATCTTAGGGCAAACACTTACTAGTGGGACTGATGGTGTTGGTAGTAGGGCATTAGGTCAAGTCCATGAAAATGTAAGGATGGATAAACTCAAATCTGACATTCGACTGGTTACGCCTACTTTGCAAGCAGTGGTGAATGCGCTATGCGCTCTAAATGGTTGGGGTGCGTATGAGGTTATGCTCGGTGAAAAACCTAAACCACTCAATAAGGATCAAGCCGAGCGTGATGCTCATCTTAAGAATGCTGGTGCAAACCTAACGCCACAGTATTTTCAGCGTGAGTACGGGCTTCAGGATGGTGATATCGCTGAGTCAAACCAACCTTTTCTAAACACCCAATTCTCAGCTATACCCAAACATGCATTTAGCTTTAA
Organism: Acinetobacter sp. YH01020; assembly: GCF_013420275.1. Classification (NCBI taxonomy): domain Bacteria; kingdom Pseudomonadati; phylum Pseudomonadota; class Gammaproteobacteria; order Moraxellales; family Moraxellaceae; genus Acinetobacter; species Acinetobacter sp. YH01020. Next base: position 91,405 of record NZ_VOYN01000004.1, on the reverse strand, counting down.
AGCCCAGGCCAATAAACTTTCAGCTGAACAGCAAGAAGTTGAGGAATTAACCGATGGCCAAAAGGATCTGCAGCTTTTAAGTAATGAGCAGATTAAGCAGCTTGTTGCTGAGTCAGATAGTCCCGAAGGCCTGGCATTCAATTTAATGCAGTTGATTCCGTCTGTATCTGAATCTCAGTTTAAGGCCAATTTAGATCAGGCTTTATATGCTGCAGATGTATTGGGGTATGCGACAGCAGCCAAGGGGAAATAGATGCAACCAGTCACATTCCTTGAAGCGCTTCAGTACGCGCATGACAAAAAGATTGTGCTACCTGATGAGTTTTACACAATGGACTTAAAGACTCGGCAGATGGCGACAACAGTGAGCTTTCTATCGAGTCTTGAGCAAGTTGAGACAGTGATTAAGTCATTGAATAGGACTTTGGCCAATGGTGGAACGTTTAACGATTTTCAGAAGTTGATTGAAGAATCTGAAATCATTTTGCCAAAGCATTACTTGGATACTGTGTTTCGCACCAATATTCAAAGTGCTTATGGTCATGGGCGATGGCAGCAGCAGAATCGAAATAAAGCCAAACGTCCTTACCTGATGTATTCGGCGATCGATGATAGTCGTGTACGTCCCGCACATTTAGCTTTGAATCGTATTGTATTGCCAATTGATCATCCATTTTGGCTAACGCATTACCCGCCACTAGGTTTTCGCTGTTTCTTACCAGACACAAAAATTGATGGTGCCTCACATGGTGCCATTAAGAGATTTTACAGCGGGAAGATCGTAAAGCTTGTCACTGAGTCTGGACGCAAGCTGAGGGTCACGGCTAATCACCCAATACTTACGAGTCGTGGTTGGGTTGCGGCTGAGCTCATTAAGCAAGGTGAAAATTTGATTGCTTACGATAGACCAGTCGAAAGTCTTAATGCTAACGGTTTGACGCGGGAGGTATACAACAATGAGTTTGTACCCACTGCTGAAAATCTTTTCAAGACGTTCGTTGGTCATGCTCTTGCTGTCGGAGAAGCTTCTTCTTTCAAGTTCGATGGCGATCTTTTCGCCTTTGATGGTGAAATCCACATTGATATCCTGAATGATGGTTTGTCGATCAAGATTAATCCCAAGGGTGGTCAGGGCATCAAACAGCGAGTGTTCGTGATCAGAAATGATGGAAGCTGTTTCGAGAGCTTTGAAGCCAACAGCACGTCTGTAAGTGGGAATGTTATTTCGAATATTGTTCTTTCTAAGAATTCGATCAACATTGCTAACGGAAGTGTTGAGAATACTAGCAACTTTACGCTTGCCGATATTCTGAGATTGATAGAGATCAAGGACAGCAAGCTCCAACTCTCTATTGGAGTCTCTAGCGGCATCCCAGGCAGCCGAGCATTGACGCTCAACTCCGCCTGGAGTCTGTTTGATGGCCTTCCACTTGAGCGCTTCGGCTTGGCTTCGAGTTCTCAAGACAACACCCTTTTTGATGAATTGTCTAGTCACGGAATGTCTGACGATTCCGGTCTGTTTGGATATTTGGTTAATGCTCATGCCAGTCATGTAGCAGTTGATCCAGTAATCGATGTTATCGAGGACTTTTTCAGCGGTCATGTTTATGATTTCCAAAGTGATAGTGGTTTATTATCCGCAGATGGAATTATAGCACATAACTGCCGCTGTACTGTAATAGCTCTCACAGAGGCTCAGGCGCTTAAATACGGTATTACACCGGATGATAAGTTGCCGGAAGTGGCTGAAGCATTGGACTGGTCATCGCATCCTTTGCAGTTTGGTGATTTGGAAGCATTGGTTGATAAAAAGATCAATGTGTCATTGCTGGATAAGGAATACCTCCTCGAGCAGAAGGAGGTTATCAAGGCTGAATGGATTGCATCGAAAAAGCTGACGAGTCTATTTGCTCCTATGGATGACAAGACTCGGGACTTGTTCGATACGGTGGCCAAAACCGTTATTCCATTAGATCCATCGATTCGACCAAGTGCTATTCGTACTTTCTTGGACTATGTGCAAGGCAATGACCAGGCCATCACAGGCTATTTGAATAGCAAAATCTCATCCAAGGCTGACCAAGTGCTTAAGCAATGGCTGGTTCAGGATATGGAAGCGATTCATGCTGTAGCTAAAAACACCTCAGACGTTATTACTGGCACAACCACACTGGTTTACGCAGCTTCACTCGAAGTAGGCAAGGTGGTGACTTTGGATGCACCAATGCTTTTGGCAGGGCAATCGAACATCATGATTCAAATTGAGAATGCTAATGGCCTGGGGATTGATCTTGAAAAGTTGAATGCTGGTGAAGGGGTCTTGCTACCTTTAGGAATCTCTTTTGAAGTTGTTTCGATGGAGATGATTGAAGGGCAAATGGTTTACACGCTGAAAGCATTGGTGAATTAAATTGAAATTAACTAGAGACCGTCCGAAAGGGCGGTTTTTTTATGGAGCATGAAAATGCCAGAAGCTGAAAAGCCTAATCAGTATTGTTTCCAGCTCGGGCAACTGAGTGTTGATAATGCTGAGGAGGGTAAGAAAAAACGTACTTTCTCCGGTGTTGCTTACAGTGGAGAGCCAATCACTGATCACTGGTATTGGGATCGAATCATTTTTGATTTGGACTCAATGCAGCTAAAGGGCCGAATCCCTGCGTTACTTGAACATCGATCAAGTCAGCGAGCAGGAGCAATTAATACCCACTCAATCAACCATCAAACAGGTTTAACTGTTTCTGGCGATTTAATGAGTAATGAGTTTGGCGCTCAGGTTGCCCAAGACTCGGACGATGGTTTCCCGTGGCAAATGTCTGTTCGGATTGAACCCACAGCTATTGAAGAAATTCAGGCAGGTGCATCCGTATCAGTGAACGGAAAAGTTCATCAGGGTCCAATCACGGTATTCCGTGGTGGACGAATCCGTGAAGTTTCGTTTTGTGCCTTGGGCGCAGATGACAACACAAACGCCGTGGCAGCAAGTCACTCACCTAAAAACTTTAATCAACCAGAGGACACCGACGTGACCGAACTTGAAAAAGAAAAAGCTGCTCGTGAAAAAGCAGAGCAAGACCGCGATTCTGCACAAGCCGAACTTAAAAAGTTTAAAGCAGACAAGCGCGAAGAAGACATCAAAGGCTTAGAAGCAGCAATGAATAAGCAATTCAGTGCTGAAGAAAAGAAATCCTATACAGAAATGGATGATGCTGCATTCGCATTCATGTCACAACAATTGAAGCAATTCTCTGCAGGTATTCAACAGCCAGCTGGTCAACAGCAACAAACGCAGCCAGCACCGGGTGTGAATCCAGCATTTGCACATTTATTCACTCATCAAGCGAATAGCAATCAAAGTGGGCAACAAGGCCAAGGCGATCAGCAAGGTACAGCCTTAGATCATGCGTTTAACCAATTTGCTGCAGCTCAACAAGGAGCAAAAAATTAATGGGAACCATTACTCAAACAATCACGACTACACAGCTTGTAGTCGGTGATGGCGTTCGTACGGAAAACGCCAAAGTAAAAACGGCGACTGCATATAAACGCGGTGATTTGTTGAAGGTAGCTACAAACAACCTTGTAGATCACCCCGTAGTAACAGAAGGCGTCGTCGGTGATTGGAATGCCATTGCTAATACAGATATGACTGTGGAGCAGTCTACTTACCATGCAGCCAATGGTCTGGAAATGCCAATTTACGTACAGGGTGCATTTGATATTGCTGTGGTAACCGTGAATGGTACGCCGTTAACGGAAGCTCAATATGACGCAGTACGTGCCCAGGCCTTAATCAACAAAATCGAACTTCGTAAAGTCGTGGGGAAATAATCAATGAGTCAAACTTTTACATTTCAGAATGCACCGGTTGAACTACTGGATGTGCCTCAGTTGGTGCTGTTAACAGATACCACTCAGAAGGTAGACACGTGGTTAATGGACCGCTTCTTTCCTCAACGCGTCTCGTACACCAAAAAAGAAGTGCCAGTAGGTGAGTTAAATACAGCAACGCCGCTCGCGCCATTCGTGACACCAACAGCTGCTGGTCGCCAAATTAAAGTCGGTGAATCTGGCAACGTGAAATTTGTTAAACCGGCTTATTTAAAGCCGATGATGACGGTCATGCCAAGTGATGTGCAAAATACTGCGCTAATCACTCAACTGCGTAAATTTGGTGTCATTGCAACAGGTTCAAATCGTTTAAGTGATGCAGATCTATTGCTGATTGACCAAGCGCAAAAGGCTTTATACCTGCGCCAGTCCATTGAAAATCGAAAGTTGCTGATTGCTCGTGATGTATTGCTCTATGGTAAGACAACCTTCGCTTCTGCAGACTTCCCAATGTATGAAGTAGATTATGAGCGTAATGCAGCTTGTACATTTGCACCATTAATCAAATGGGGGCAAGTGGGCGCGACACCTGTAAAAGATATCCAAACCATGATTGATCTATCTGTAGAACATTCAGGTACGTCTCCAAACATGGCACTTACAACATCTAAGGTGTACAACACTTTAATCAAAGATCCAGAGTTTAAAGAGAAGTTCATTGCACCATATGCGGGTATTAGTGTTCCTTTGACTCCAACCTTTGATCAGATGGATAAACCGCAGTTCCGTGGTACGGTCGATAACATCGAAATTTGGACGTATGACGTTCAGCACAGCATTGGTGGCGGTACACCAGATCGTTTTATTCCGGAAGACTTCTTTGGACTGATCTCTGATGCTAATGGTTGGATCGCTCACTGTGCTATCCAAAACGTAGAGGCTTTTGGTCAGGCTCTAGAGTTCTATCTAAGCCAATGGCAAGAAAAGAACCCTTCAAGCATTCAAATGCTTGCTGAATCATCTCCACTGGCGATTCCAAACAATAAGAATGGCCTGGTAGGCGGTCGCGGGTTCGTATAAGGAAATTATTATGACGAAGTACATTGCAAAGCAGTCACTTGGACCTTTTCGTCCAGGCCAAGAAATCACAGGGCTTGAAGCTAAACAACTTCAGGCCCTTTTAGCATCTGGGGCGATTGAAGAAGAAAAAGCTCCAGCAGAACCCAAGGCTGATGGTGCAGCCGCACGCTTAGTTGAACTGGAAAAAGCCAATACTGATCTTATTGCAGCAAATAAGCTGATGACTGATGAAAAGGTCAAATCAAATCAGGAGAATGGTGAGCTTAAAGCGAAGGTTACAGAGCTTGAAAAAGCATTAGCTGCATCTGAAGCTGCCCTGAAAAAAACAACTGCCGAAGCGAAGAAGGCTGCTTCAGAAGCTAAGTAGGTGACCTATGTATGCGACTAAATCTGACTTGGTAGCGCGATTTGGTGGTGAGTTGGAGCAATTGTTAATGATGCTACCCAATGTCACCGCTGTAGATGATGCCATTCAGGACGCGACAGAGGAAATTAACGGTCACATAGGTGGCCGTTATTCTTTGCCGTTACCCAATGTGCCAAGTAACTTGAAACGTATGGCATGTGATATTGCACGCTATCGCTTATATTTCCAGCAACCAACTGAAGAAGTCCGAAAGCGCTATGAGGATGCAATCTCATTCTTAAAGCGCGTGGCTGAAAACAAGGCACATTTACAGATCCAGTCTGAGGAATCGGACGAGATTATTGATGATGAGCCTACAAAGAAGCCAAGTACTTTACCTATTGGTAGTACTTATCGTGGTGGGGTATTTGGTGACGATGTCTTAAATATGATGCCTAGCATCAAGTGAGGCAATTATGGCGTTTGCAATCTCCATTAAGGCTGATAGCTCACCAATAGAGGCCATTCTTAATGAACTCACTAATTTTGATACCTATAAAGATGATTTATATGTAGAAATTGGTGGGTACGGTGTTGCTTCAACTCAAGAGCGTTTTTTTAACCAACACAATGTAGATGGTAATCCATGGAAGATGTCTTGGCGTGCAAGCTTGCAGGGACGAGAGGGCATGCAAGGTGGTCAGACTGGTCGTGACAATGGCGATTTGATGAATGAGCTGCATTTTAATTTGCATCCAAACGGCGTTGAGTGGGGATCAAATAAAACGTATGCACATGTCTTTCACTTCGGAGCTCATATCACTCCCAAAAATGGCCAGTACATAACTTTTGCCGTTGGTGGTCAATATCGGAAAGTGAAAGAAGTAAACATCCCTTCAAGAACTTTTCTAGGTATTAACGCAGAGGATGAGCAATCAATACTAAACATTGTTGGAGCTTTTATTGATGAGCACCTTCTTCGCGGTACGTGATGAAATTGCAGAAAAACTGAAAGAAATTTCAGAATTTAAGCAGATTTATACCCCGCTAAATTCAGTAGTGGTCACAGAGATGTCTCAGGTCACTCCATCGGCGCATATCAACTTTGTACGCATAGACAAGAAAGCAAGCGCAGGTAAAGGGGGGATTAATCAGATTGGTCAGCAATGGGCGGTGACTGTGGCGTGTCGCAATGCCCAGTCACAGAAGAATGATGGTCGGGCAGTCAGTGATGAAGCGGGGCTTTTAACTGAAAAAGTAATTCAGCTTCTTTCAGGTTGGAAGCCGCAATCTTCTCGCAATGAATTAGATCTGATTTCGGTTCGTGATGGCTATAGCCACGGGTTTGCATACATCACTATTATCTTTGAATCACAAAAATTTATTTAGGAGCCATTCATGGCCAAACAATATATCGCCCGGCAATCTGTCGGGCGTTTTTCTGCCGGCGATATTGTTGGTGGACTGACAGAGAAGCAAATCAGCAAATTACTCGCAGATAAAATCATTGAAGAAGTGAAGTCATCTGCTCCAAATAAACCCGCTAAAGAGGTGAAAACCGATGGCTAAAAATTATATTTCACTTCAAGGTAAATTCTATTTATCTGAGATTGCAAATGGTGTTGCAGGTGCAATGCGCCATATTGGTAACGTGCCTGAATTTGAACTTGAAATCACTACGGATCAGGTAGAGCACACAGAAAGCACATCTGGTCAGCGTACAACAGACTTTGTGCTAACCAAGACCACAGGTGTGAACTTCTCGGGGCAACTTGAAGAAGTGGACGATGCCAACCTTCAGTACATTCTTTCTGGTATGAAGTCTGATGTTGCTAGCGATACAGTGACAGATCAAGCACTTGGTACCGTGAAAGTCGGTGAAGAAATTAAATTGAATGGTTATAGCCTTACGACAGTTTCGTTTAAAGCTGGTTCTACAGCAGTGGATGAAAGCAAATATGACTTAGATGCTGTGTTTGGTACCGTCATCTTTAAAGACGCGATTACTGAGCCAGTCACGGCCACTTACACCACTGGTGCTGTAAGTCATACCACCATTGCGAGTGATTTCAATAAAGAATATGAGCTGTTCTTTAAAGGGATTAACACTGCAACTGGCGACAATATGGCTGTTCGCTTATGGCGTACCAAAAAATCACCAGAAACCACTTTCCCATTGATTCACGAAGAACTTGGCCAGTATGAAATTTCAGGTCAGGCTTTATCTGATGTAAGCAAAGGATCAGATGAAACACTTGGTCTATATGGCCACGTTGTGACAATTCCGAAAGTGTAAAACCTCAGGCACAAAGAACTCCACGGCGCATAAGCGTCTTTTTTTTGTGCCTGTTTTTTAGATGACCCCCTGTAGGGTTTTACGAAACCCTTGACAAGAATCTATATTTTTCAAAGCGAAGCCGGCCTAACAAGTCGGCTTTTTTAATGCCTGAAATTTGGGCAAACCACTGGCTAGGCTGATCCCCGAAAAGAAGATGGTCGTTTCGACTATTCATTGCATCTTCTTGCCAGTGTTTCTTTTTTAATGAGTAGTCGGAGCAGATCAATGAATGCAATCGTAAAAATTGAAAATCAAACTCCATTTATCGAAGTTGAATTAAATGGAAAAATTCAGCTCGGCGTGAATGCGCGCGACCTGCATAAAATGCTAGAGGTTAAGACGGACTTTTCGGATTGGATTAAGCGACGCATTAAACAATGTGGTTTTGAAGAGAATTTTGATTACACCCTTGTCCTCAAAAAAGAGGAGCAGGTGTCAGGTGCAAAATATTTAAACGAATACATCATCTCAGTAGATATGACCAAGCATCTTGGAATGATGGAGCGCAATAAAAAAGGTCATGAGATTCGAAAATACTATATCGAGCAAGAAGAACTAGCTCGTCAGCTTAAAGATGGGCTACAGGTGCGCATTGGTAAGCTTTCAGCACAAGTTGAGCTGATTACACAGTGCTTGTCTGAGGCAGGGCGGTTTTTGTCTGTAGAAGGTAAGCAGACCAAACCAGCCATGCTTAAAGAATTAGATGAACTGATTAAAGAGGCGCAACCATCCTTAGATTTTGATCAGGATAAAGATAATGACAAATAATGTTCCTGCTTACATTGTGGTGGAGTGCAGACCAGGCACAGAAGAGGATGGTTATGCCGATATTGTTGTTCATAACGACAACTACATTTTTGAAAGTGTAGAGCCGGCAGAAAGCCTACGCGCAGCAATACTAATAGCTATTAATATCGAACGAACTAAGCCAAACCATCGACACATCACGCTGCATGCTGAAAGCATCTCGAAATTATGCAGAGGCATACAGGGTGAAACCATAGATTCCAACAAACATTAAACCCCGCCAAGTGTGGGGTTAATTGTCTCCAAACCAGTGCCACCTACGGGTGGCTTTTTAGAGGTTCAATCATGAATGATTTCTTTTTAGCGAATAGCCGCTCGATCACAATCAAAGTGCTTGGCAATGATATTGAAGTGAAGCAATTGCAGATGCATAACTTTGATTTCTGGTCACCGATCGCATCAGTTATTCGTGACAGCCTAAAGCAAAGTGATTATTCAGATTTAATCGGCGCAGGCCTGATAAAAGATTATGGCGCTCATGTATTTCAACTTTGCTCAATGTGTACAAATACTGATGTAAAGATACTTTTAGATCTTGCTGCATCAGACCCTTTAGAGTTTAGTCATTTGCTTAAACATGTGATCGAAGTAAATGGTGCGTATTTCAAAGAGGCCATTAAGCCAGGCCCTAAAATTCGTAAGAAGAAAGGTGGAGTTGAACAAACTTGGTTTGATTCATTCCAGTACTTGATAGCGTATGGCCATCGTCATGAAGATATTCTGCAAATGACTTATGGGGCTTTTATTGGCTACTTAAAGGCGGCTGAAAAGTATCAACGCAGCCGTGGTAAGTTTGATTCGAACATTATTCGAGCAGCACACCATGCAGATAAAAAAGGCTTTACAACGTTCCAAGATGAGCTAAGTAAACATTGATGTAAGTTACGGTTTTCACTTAATATGTGCTCAATAATTATATATTGAGGGTGTTGGGGTGAAAAAGTTAGTTTTGATTTTGGCATTAATTATGTCAGCTCAAGCATTTGCTGTAGATATGAGAGCGCTGCGTGGTAGCAATGGTTTTGTTGAGCTTGGCAACTCAGAAGCTAGACTAAAGGATGTGCTAGGGCAACCTGAATCTGTAGATCGTCAAGTTGTGCATGACCGCAACGGATGGCCACATAAGGGCACGATCTACATTTATAAAGTAGATGGCCAGACCTACACCATTACTGTTATTGGTGGCAATGTTTACAAGATTAATTGGGAGCGTTGATAGTGAACCTTAAGGTTTTGATTGTGGCTGCTGTATTAATTGTTGGTGGGTTGTTTTACTTCGTTAATCAGAGCAATAAGGCTGATATCGAACGTCTGAAGCAAGCTGAAGTTGCACATCAGCAGAAGTTGGAGCAAGAGAAAGTTGATGAGGCGAAAGCCCTCCAATTATCCGCTCAACGACAAGCTGAGCTGGAAAAGACAAAAGCCTTGAAAGTAGAACAGGAAAGGCTGAATGGAGAAAAAAGAGCGAAAGAGTATGAGCAAGCTAAACAAGATAAATTAACTCAAGAGATTAAATTTATTGAAGATAAGGCAAGGGTTGGGCTATTCGATCCAGAAGCTGCGAAATTTAGAAATATTAAAGGGAATTGCGGGGAAATAAACGCTAAAAACAAAGTTGGCGGATATATTGGTTATCGTCGTTTTATTTATGATGCTGATTTTGACACCGTGTCAATCGAAGATGAGAAGGATGGTTTATACAATCCTAAAATGATGGATATTCTTTGGGATAAGAAATGTCCATAAGATAAAAAGTGCCTTCGGGTGGATTTTATTACCAAATTTGAACAGCTCACTTCCGTGGGCTTTTTTTATGCCTAAAGAAAGAGGTCGCCATGTCCGGTAAAAATCTAACGTTTAAACTTATACTTGATGGCGATAGCAAAGGTCTGGTATCCGCTGCAAAGCAATCGGAAGATGTAACGAAAAGACTTTTTGATTCAATTAAGTCTGAATCCGAAAAAATTAAACAAGCTTCAGAAGCGGCGTCAAGCCAAGTTGGGAATATTATTCCAAAGGGCACGACTGAATTAGCTGATAAATTAACTCAATCTCTAACAGCTGCAACTGGGATTATTCAGGATGCGGGGGATAATGCTAAATCCACAGCGGGTAATTTTACTGATTTTGGGAACAAGGCTGAAAAAGCCTTAGGCCAATTAAAAAGTGACTTGACCGAAGCTAAGCGAAATTTAGAGGCATTCTCCAAAACAAATGCATCACCAGCCGATATTGAAGTCGCACAGCGGCAAGTCGATCAACTTGAAAAAGAAGTTCAGCAAGCAGACCAAGCATTTAACGATTTTCACGCTGAAGTTGGCAGGGCAAATAATAATTTAAAAGAAACTGATAATGCTGCTCAAACCGCTCAGAAAGGTATTGCTGGACTTAAGACTGGGTATACGGCTCTTGTTGGTGCTATGGCTGCTCTTGGCATTGGTCTTGGCATTAAAGAATTAGCTGAAACAGCAGATGCTTATACTAATCTTTCAGCACGTATCAATATTGCGACAAGTGAAGGCGGGAATTTCACTCAGGCTATGACGGGTGTTCATCAAGTTGCATTGATGACAAATACAAGCCTTGACGCCACAGCAGGCCTATTCACGAAAGTGAATGATGTTGGCAAGCAAATGGGGATGACTCAGCAGCAAAGCTTAGATCTGGTCAAGACCATTAACATGGCCATCCAAACAGGTGGTGGATCAGCGCAAGCGAGTGAAGCCGCAATTGTGCAATTAACTCAGGCTCTGCAATCTGGCGTACTTCGTGGTGATGAGTTCAACTCGATCATGGAGCAAGCTCCAGGCATTTCAACAGCATTAGCCAAGTCTCTAGGTGTTACCACTGGTGAGCTGCGTGTAATGGCAGGAGAGGGCCAGTTATCGGCTGAGAAGGTAATTAAAGCTTTACAGGATCAGTCAGCAGCGATTGAAGCGGATTACGCTAAATTTCCGACAACCATTGGGAATGCATTACAGCGTATTTCTACACAATGGCAAATCTTGATCGGCACCATGGATCAGGCGAACGGCGCATCAGCAACGGTTGCGCAATGGTTAGTAACTCTTGCCGATAATATGGGTATTGTTGAAACACTACTTAATGATGTTGGTACTGGTTTTGTTTGGATTGGTGATCAGCTTTCATTTATTGATGCATCTATCTTTGAAAGCCTTAAATCCGCTCTATCAAGCGCTTATGATGCAATCAAAGATGTTGTTTCAACTTTATTTGATCTCGGCAAAACGCTTGTTGATATTTTAGGAACATCAATTACCAATGCTTTGGCTGTCCTTTCATCATTTACAGGTGGGGCAACAGCAGCAGGAGAGCAGGTTAGTTTCCTAGAGCGAGTACTTCAAGGGCTATCTATCACGTTTGGCTTTATCGCTGACGGCGCTGCTGCAATAAAAATTGGTGTAAATCTTCTAGCAGGAGCATTCTTCGACTTAGCATCAGCTGCGAATAGTGTCTTAGCGGCAGTCACATGGGGTGATGTCAGTAAACAATTCGCTGCCAATGCTGATGTTATGAAAAACAAAGCAAAGCAGTATTATGCTGAAGCTGATAAGGATGCAATGGCATTTGAGTCGAAAGGCTTGAAGCGCATGGAGGAAGCTGCGCAAACTCAAGACGAAAAAAATGCTGAAACCCTCTCAAAAAACAAAGAGACTTTTGCTGAATTAACCAAACAAAACGAGGACTTTGCTCAAAAATCCAAGTCATTGACAGATGAGCGTGCGGCGATTGATGCACAGCTCAATCAGGCTCGCAAGGACGGCAACCAATCTACTATTGATTCAATCCTTCAGAAATCCAATGAACTGGAAGCTCGTGAAAAAGAACATGCCACAGCCAAAGCAAAACTGGATAGCGATTTATTAGCATCAGCGCAGGCAACTGCAGAAGCTGCCATTGCCGCCAATGGCGGTGTAATGGATGGCGTGATGCAAGCCGATCTATTAACCAAAGGCTACATCGTAACCATTGATGAAGCTGGCAAGGTATCTGTTCAGGCAGGTGAAAGTGCAGCGCAGGCAGCAGAAAATGCCAGAGTAAAGGAAGAAGCACTTAAGCTAGCCAAAGACAATGTCAAAAAAGCTGACGAAGAATTGCTTGCCTATCAAAAACAGGCTGCTGTTGAGCGGATTTTATTGGACAAGCAGATCGAGGAGGCAAAAAGGACTGGTGACTTAAATGCATTGGCCTCAGCACAAGCGTCAGTCGACGCTATCAATGCTAAGGAAAATGAACTTAAGAATAACCGTGATATCCGTATTGCCGAACTCAACAATGCTACAACTGGTTCTGGTCAAGTTGCTGAATCTGCGTACTCAAGAGCATCCGCAGCAGCAAAACTATTTGGTGTTGATCTTGATGTTTCATTAAACAAAGTATCTAAGTCATTTTCGAGTTCTGGGAATGAGTTAGAGGAGTTTAAAAACCGACTGAGTGAAGCAGGAATTACTGGTAAACAAGCCGGCGATGTAACATATCAGGCCTGGTTAAAGTGGCTTGAAACAGCTAAAAGTCAGGCTGAAATTGATTTTGCTAAAGCCAAATTAAAGGAGTTTGGCGACCAAGGTCAAATCTCTACATCGCAAGTAGAACAAGGCTTAATTGCTGTTAAGTTTCAGGCTCAGGAACTACCAGATGATATTGATCCGGTTACGGAATCTTTTAAACGGTTAGGTATTGAGACAAAGGAAAATCTCAAATTGGCAGCTCAGCAAGCATTGATGGATTTCATTAATGTGCGCGATAGCGGTCAAGCAACTGCTGAGGGTGTCCAAAAGGCCTATGAAAAAGCGGCTCAGGCTGCTGCGGCTTCTGGTGATGCAGGACGAATTGCAGCTGTAAACGCAATGAATGCAGGGCGTAACCTTGAAGTCCAAATAGATGAGACTGGAAAAGCTTCTGTTAAATCCATGTCTGATCTTGAACAGTCAGTGCATCGAGTCAGAAATGCAACATCTGGCGCTGAAGATGGATTCCGCAACCTTGGCCAGACTGGTCGTGACGAAGCGGATTCAGTTAAAAGCGCGTGGGAAGAAGCGGTTAGTGCTGCTTCAAGCGGTATGCATGAGACTCGAAAAGGTACCAAGGGCAAGATGGCTAAAAATGCCGGGGATATCGAAGCTGAGCTTAAGGCTATGGGATATTCAGATGCAGCTGCTAAACAGTATGCAAAAGATATCTATGAAGGAACCAAAGGTGTGAATGGCTATAAATCATCAGGCTTTGGATTCTTTGGTGGCTTAAGCAACGTCGAGCAAGTTAATGCAGAGTTAGAGCGTATGCAGCAATATGCGCCTAATAATGTGTCTACCAAGGCGAGTGGATTAGGCTCTTCATCGAAGAGTATTTCATATGAACTCAAACTAGGTAATGAAACAGTTCAACTAACAGGATCGCCTGAGAGTCAATCAAGCCTTGAAGCGATGCTTAAGCAGTTAGGCACATTGAGTAAATCAACATGAAAATAAAACGCATCTCAACAGCAGAAACCGTCTCAATTGAAGACGGTTTTTTTTGGTCTGATGAATTTAGCTGGAAAGCCAAAGAGCAATCTTTGGAGTATGCCATGGATGGTACGCCGATTATTCAAGAGGGCACCAAGCTATCAGGTCGGCCAATTACGCTTCAGCCAGCCGACAGTGGAATGGGGTGGGCTTCATTAGGTGTTGTCCGTAAATTGCAGGCCTGGTCAGTGCTCAATGAGCAGTTTCAGATTCAATTTGAATGGGCACATGACACACGTACTTTTAACGTGGTTTTTAATCATGTTGATGGTGCTTTAGAGGCGACACCTGTGAAAGGCATCCCACCTGTATCACTGGATGATCCTATGAACTTAACGCTCAGATTTTGGAGTGAATAATGCCAATTGAAACTAAAGATCTAGTGATCTATCACGCAGAGCGTGATACCGATAATGCTGATGGTGGTGGGAAATATAACGGCCAGATCGTTGCAGACGGTTTAAGTAATAACTTGTTCAATGACATATCTGAACTAGATCGTACCGTCGGTGATGTATCGATGCGAAAGATCTTTCCAGCTGTGACCACGAATGATACTGACTTACTTATGGGGGCCACGGTATTCATATCTGAGTTACCCGAGGATCCAAACGTATCAGCATTATTGTTTAGCACAAAGTCTTGGACTGATGAACGCCAGGCCGCACAAAACCGAGTTGAAAATTACTTGGCCAAAGGTGGGCAGATAGCGGGAACGCCTCTCGACACACATTGGCAGGGTATGTCATCACTGCAGGTGGTAATGTTTCCACAAGAAACTGAATCCAGTGTGGGTGACACGGTTGTATTGATTTCTGATGAAGGTAAAGCACTTCAATTCGAACAGTATGTACGGATTACTAAGGTTGATACCCGCACAGCAGTGATGGTAATCGATGGTAGAAATGTCGAATACAAAGTTGCGACCTATCAAATCAATGATCCGTTAGAGCGTGATTTTGTGGGTCTGTCGGCGCGTCAGTGGCATGCAGGTAATACACCGTCTAAAACTATTCTCCGCGATACGATTGTTGCTGATACTGGTTTGTATTATTCATCTACTCAACTGGCATCTGATGCGAATGTGGGTGAGTTTACAGTGAATACTAAAAGTATCTTTGCTCAACTCATTCCATCGGCTCAGACAGAAACCCCAATCATTGACGTGAGTGCTGCTGGTGAAAGTGTGGTGTTGGTCGTGGGTAATGAAGGCACGATTACGGCCAGTTACCCAAATATGGTGATCAGTGAGAGCCAAAATCTGTATATCGGCTCTGCGGTTATTCCATCTAGCGTGGCGTTTACATTGCAGGGGCAGCAGATTACCGATCAGGGCAGATTGCTTAAGAACACCCAAGGCACTCAAGTTGGCACGATTGACTACCAGCGCGGTTTAATCCAGTGGACTTCAGCAGCGCCAGCTGGCACCGCAAGTTTGAATATCACATTTAAACCAGCAGCTGCACCGAATCAGTATTACCAGAGTAGTGCTATTCCAGTGACTCAGAATAACCAAAGTACTAACTGGAGCGGAGTTTTAATTCCAATTCCTGCACCTGGTGCACTGTCCATTTCATACATGTCGCAGGGCAAGTTCTATGAGCTTAAAGATGATGGTTCAGGTCAGTTAAAGGCTGCCAGTCCATCTTTTGGTTCAGGCATGATCAACTATGAAACCGGATCATGGTTACTCACTACAGGTGCTTTGCCTGATGTGGACACACCAATTCTGCTGAACTGGGGTACACCGATTGCAACTTATCAGCGCGCTAATCTGCCTGTGCTGCCTGCAAAAATTCCATTTGAACTGGATCATCAGGCAGTGGCAGCAGATAGCCTAACGATCAGCTGGATGCTAAATGGTGTGGCCAAGTCAGCAACATCGAATGCAATGGGAAATTTAACTGGTGATGCAACTGGTTTTGTGAATAGTGCTCTGGGTATTGGTGAAATCATTCCAAATGAGTTACCGCAAAAAGGTGTGGTGTTCACCATCACTTACGATTATGGAGACAAGAAAGAGCAGGCGGTACCGCCAGTTATTCCAAACGCAAGTCAACAGATCAATTTTACCGTAGGAACCGGCAATGAATTGCAGCCAAACTCTGTGATGCTAGAGATTCCATTAACTTCAAATCTAGGCGATCAAGTCACACTGGTTGTTGTGGATGATGGTCTTGGGAACCTGAAGGACGGCTTTGGTACAACACAGGGCACAATCAATTACACAACTGGTGCTGTGGTGATGACCCCAAGTGTTGCTACAGGCTACTTCTATGAAAAAGAGGAGGTTAAGCCAGTGGTAAATAGTGCAACTGCCGCTACCGTTAAAATTGACTCTAGTAGCAGTTCTGGGTCCTCATCAACAATCCCATCGGTAACTGGAACCGCTGTGGCGCAATACAAAGTTCAAGTCAACCCGTGGGCTAACTATGTTTCAGCATAATAGGTGAAATTATGACAATTTATCAGTCACAACCAAGTAATGTGGTGCTTTCAAGTACGACATATAAAGCCTATAGCGAAACTACTGGGATTAAGGCGCATTATCGAGATACATCGGGTACCAATAGCTCAACCGAAACTGTGCAAGCAGATGCAATGAAATTTGATCTAACCTATGGATTTAGTGAACAGATTTTATCTGGATCGGTTCGCTTTAAACTCGGTGACAGTACCTTCATTGATCGAGATGGTTTGATTTATCGTGATATCAATCCAAGCAATGGCAGCGGTATTCAATCCGGCTTAATCCGCCTTGGCACTGGTGAAATTGAACTGAGCTCATGGACACCAGGGCAAACCAACTCATTAACACTGGAGTCCTTGATTACCACAACCGATCTACCACCAATTAATAAAATCAGCTTTAGAACACCAGTTATCCCAATCCGTCCGCAGTCGATGACTATTGTTGTGGCATCACTCGAACATGGACAACTAACTTTAACCGCTGATGAAAACGGGGTGATTGAAACCAGTCGAGCACATGGTCAGGTGAATTGGGATAATGGTTTTGTGACGATTTACTTCTACACCAAGACCGAAGTGACAGTTGATAATCGTGCGGCGTTAGAAGCTGAGGACTGGTACGATCCGCTTCTTGAATATGAAGAAGCCGGTAAAACCTACATCAATGTGCCAGTGTGGGTAGATGCTTCAAGCGTTCGCTATAACGCGATTGCTTATACCTATCTGCCGATTGATTCTGAATTACTGGGCTTGTCTGCCACGCGTTTACCCATCGATGGCCGTGTACCAATCTTCCGTGTGGGTGGTATTGGCATTGTCAGCTCAACTAAGTCACAGGAATTGCCAAGTGCGATTGCTGGTACGACCTATGACTTAAATGATCAGCGTATTGCGTGGTGTGAGCTTGAGGATGCAAACGGGGTGAAAGTCAGTTATGAACTCTACACCGTAGATTATGATTATGGCCGCGTAACATTGGGTGGTGATTTTGTTCTAGCAAGTTTGGTTGAGCCATTGGTTGCCAAGTATCGTTATCAAGATATGGGGCAGATCCGTGATGTGCAGATTAATGGACAAGTCACTTTTACCAAGCCTTTGACACATAATTATGATGCAGAAAATACCATTGTTGGATCTGCGCTAGTTATTAATGACATGCAGGCGCGTTATACCCGTAAATTCGTACAACAGACCTGGTCAAATCAATGGTTGGATGAGCCAACTGGCACTTTGATCAGTGCGAATTACAATGATGCGCTGTATCCGATTCAAGTCACGAACAAAGGCGCAATTCAAGAGCGTTGGTATATCCAGTTTACGGATGGGACAAACTTTAAATGCGTGGGTGAATATACCGGTCAAATTGCAACAGGGACTATTAATACTGACTTCAGTCCGATAAACCCTGTCACCAATGCTCCTTACTTTGTAATTAAAAAAGAAGGTTGGGGGAGCGGCTGGGTAAATGGCAATATTCTGCGATTCAATACAGTTGCTTGCAACTTTCCTGTTTGGGTGATTCGCACAGTAAAACAGTCAGAACCTGCAGTAATTTCGGATGCATTTCAAATCATGCTGCGCGGTGATATTGATCGCGTTGTTTAAAATTTAAATCAAATATGGCCGCTTTAAGCGGTCTTTTTTTATGGGATAAAAAATGAGTGGTCTGGTAAAGTGGTTTACTTTTGAAGATTTTGGCGCACCTGAGCTCAATAATCGACAAGGCGACTTGATTAATGTTCTTGACGCGTGTTTGATCACAGGTTTTGGTGTGCAAACAATCCATTCAATTACGATTGAAAACGGGGTGGCTGTAGCAACATTTAATTCAGCGCACAGGTTAAGCCAATTTCAAGTCGTGGAGCTATCAGGTGCGTCATCAAACATACTAAATGCTGAGTTTAAAATTCTCGGCTTAACATTCAATACTATTGAGTTCTTAGTTGATCTGCCCGATCAGGTAATTGCTGAAAACATTTCGTGCCGACTCGCACCGCTTGGTTGGTCTAAGCTTTTTAATGGGAATCAAAAAGCGGTATATCAAGCAAAAAACAGTGAGCATAATCCTTATTTTTTACGCATTGATGATAGCCGAGATGCTGCATATAGCGCATCTTATGCAAAATTTGCAAAGGTCGGGATTTTAGAATCATGCAATGACATTGATGACTTAACTGGTGTGCAAGCTCCGTTTGATCCCGGAAGCCCAAATAAGAACTGGACTTCAACGGGTTCTGGTTCATCAGTGATAAGTGGCTGGTTTAAATGGTACTACGCAGTAGCAAATAATGCTGCAACCAACTCAGGCATATATGAGTCAACTGGTGTGACTTCGGGTGCTCGCGAGTGGTTACTGGTTGGTGATGATGATACTTTTTACATCTTGCCCAACTTCACCGTTGGTGGCAACGGTTACTCACTATATGGTTTCGGTATTGTGGAAAACCCTAATATTGGGAATTTTTTACCATTTTTGTCAGCAAGTAATCGAAACTTTAGTGCCGGTACAGCACTTAGTATAACAAGTGCGCTCGGTTCACTTTCAGATTTGGCGATGATAAAAAATGACAGTAATGCTTATCAAAACACAGTGTTCGGTTCTGTGAAGTTGCCGTTCGGCATTACTTCTGCTGGATCATACAACACATTCAAGCATGGGAACGGTTACGATTTTCTGTTCGGCCCATTTTATATGATAGATAACGAAAACAGTTTCGTTGGTGAATTCCCAATTTTACTTTGTTCGCTCTATCAAAACGCAAACATTGCAGACAGAGTGCCAGTTGTTGACAATGGTCGCGCACTTATGAAGTTGACATTCAGACCAGACAGGAACTTGACAGGTCGCCTATGGTTTGACCTCGGAGGTGTGGATTGATTATTCGATTAATTCAGAAAAATCCCAAGCGTGCAACCATGCTGGTTAAAGGTGTGACATTTAAACTTGGCTCACCTACATCCTGTCGAGTCCGTGTGTACAATCGAAGTACAGGTGAGCTTTTAAGCGAAACAATATCTAAATCAAACGGAAGTTATATTTTGTTTGGTAATAACTTTGGCTCAAGTTATGTGGTTGCGATAGATCCTGAGCTTGAATACAACCTTGCGTCACAGGATAACGTGAAATGATCCAAACTTCTTTAGAAGCCGGACTTGCTCAACTGCAAGCATTGGCAAATTACATAGATCAAGGTAGCGCAAATGCTACCTTTATTTTTTACAGCGATGAAAAACCCGGATCATTAACGGTCACAGCGGACGAATCAGCTAAATTAGTCACCCTAACCCTTCCCAAGCCATGTTTTAAAAAACTTAATCTGGATAGCATGGAACTACATCAGACTGATGCAGGTACAGTAATACAGGCAGGCATTGCCGTTTGGGCTCGACTTTTCAACGGCGAAGGGAAAGCTGTTGCTGATTTCGAGGTTGGAACTAATATTACTTTGGCAAATCTAAATCTGGTAATCGGTAGTACCTTAATGATGAACTCACTGATTTTACGACCATCAATATAAATGAGGTGGGCATGTGTCGAACTATATTCCACCAAATAGACACCAGGTAAACCTTAACTTTAAAGAGCCTGCCACAGGTTCGACTAATCTTGAATTTGCCGCTAATGATCAGAATCATGCATCACTTAATGTGGTTGTTGATACAGGGATTACTGCTGAATTAAATACTGAAAGCTACAGTAACAACTTACTTGATGCACAGATTAATACGGGCTTTTATGCTGAATTTAATGTTGTATCAGGTCAGTTCTCGCAGCTCGATGTAATTGTTCAAAATAGTTTTACTGCTGAATTTAGGACAGTCAGGATTGATCAGTACGGTGCTATTGATACTGTAATTCAAACTAGTTTGACTGCACAATTTGAAGCGCTATTTGACATCAATCACTTGGTAGGCGTGTCCTATGGTTTTAATACGCAGTTTCAGAAAGCGATTGCATGCCTGAGTACAACAGAAATACCTTGGGCGAAGCCAATTTTAAGAGTCTCAAATGAGGCTCTTTTTTATGAGCAAAGTTTGGTTATTTCTAACCAAGTGAATGTCTTGTGTGATCAGGCAGAATCGTTGAATCGCGCGATCAGATCTACGCATGAGCAAACCACTGGTTTGAATTCTGATGCTTACATGGTTTGGGAGCAAGGAGAGACTCGATTTATTCACCAGCTTTACGTACATGAAGAATCGATCAAGCTACGTCACAATCGTGAATCAAGATGGCAAGAAATGATTCGCAGGCGCAAGCAATTCACTTATTCACATGAAGTCGCTAAGCAATTCGAAAAGCGCTTTTCGCTCGAGTGGGATAAGGGGCTTGAGATTGTCACCAAGTCTGATTTGCCATGGGGTAAAGCCAAGTCCATTCACTACAGAAAACATCCAGTCCAACCTTGGCCAAAGCCTGACCAAAAGCCTAAACGGCAGCCAGTTCATTTAAATTTTTGTTGTCCATCAAAACAAGTGAATCGCTTTAATGTCGCGCTTAACTTTGATGAAGACAAATGTGTAAAGCAATATATTCCGCAGCGGAATAATCCAAAATGGTGGTATATCGTGAATAATTTAAGTGCTGAACGCTTAGATAATGGTGAGCCGATTAAAGTCATTAACGGCACCTATAACTGCAGCCGTAGTACATGGTGCTGGTCTTATTCGATTACTGTGGCACATACGGAGAAAGAAAAACTACAGCCGCTAAATGACCAACCGGTGATTTTAAAATTAATGATCAATGGTTTTGAACATCATGTTTTTCTTGAGACTGAAACAGAAACCATTAAGTTTGCGAATAAGTCTTACACTTATGATGGCCGAAGTGTCACAGCACTCAATGCAGCGGATTACGCGGCTAAACGATCATTTATTCAGGATAATGAGCGAACGTCTGTACAGCTCGTGCAAGCAGAAATTGATCGAGCACAATCTGGTACCGAGCTAGACTGGAAGTTGATTGATGAAGTCGGCTGGATCGCACCAATTGAGAGTCTGAGCTATGCAGAACTGGCACCAATGGACGCGATTAAACAAGTGGTCGAAGCTGGCGGAGGTTTCATCTATAGTCAAAAATCAGGTAATACGCTGTCAATCCTGCCTCGTTATAAAAAGGGCTATTGGGATGCAATGACTGTGGACGACTACGATATTCTGATTTCACAAAGTATTGTGATTCAACAAACCATTGAGCAGAACAAGGATTATATCGCCGACTACAATGCCATTAATGTCGTGAATAGCCGAAGTGGCAACAGCCTGACTGTCATGCAGCGCAATACCGCAGGTGATGTTCATCTTGAAGCTGTCAGTGGTCCAATGTTTGATGTTGTCTCGGGTGCAAGCTTTGGCAAGATGGAGTTAATCAAAGCCAATATTCAAGAATTTCATACCTTGTCAGGTTTGCCAGTCGCTCTAGATGTTGGTGAGATGTTGCCAGGTAAAACTGTGGCATTCGATGGGCAGTGGTGGGGAATCATTGATTCTGTGAGCGGTTCATTTAATCATGGCAAAGTGACTGAATCCATTAAAGTGGAGCGCATCCACCGTGACTAATCCTTTATTTGAACTTCGTAAACTGTTGAATCCAACTCATTCAGAATTAATTGGAACAATCACTTCTGCAAGTCATCCTGAATATCGTGTTCAAGTGGATGGGGGATCTGGACCAGTACTTTGCACAAGCGGGACAGCCTATAACATTGGGCAACGTGTATTCATTTCAAATCAACAAATCTTACGACCAGCTCCATCAGGTCAACACAGTCAGATTGAAGTCTGAATCATTGAAACAATGGCACCGAAAGGTGCTTTTTTATTGCCAAAAATAGGGGGCTTCATGCAGGAGCATGAGAAAAATTTAATTCTGCTTATCGTTATTGGTGCAGCTATCGGCTTTGCAAAACTTCTTGTATCTGACGAAAAGCTATCATGGCGCTTAGCAATTGGCCGGACAATTTTAGGTTCAGCAACTTCAACTATTGCAGGTGCAATTGTTCTGCAAATTCCAGATATCAACCCATTAGCTTTGATAGCAATTGCATCAACGCTCGGCATTTTGGGAAGTACATTTATTGAAAACTGGCTTAAATCACAATCAACAAAGTGGAGTATCAAATGAAGTTAATCGATAACTGGAAACAGGCTTGGAAATTCAAGTCAGTACAAGTAGGCGCAGTAAGCGCCTTTTTTTATGCCCTGATTTTAATTTCAGAGCAATTTTTAAATATCTGGAATGTTATTCCACAGGAACTAAAAAACAAGATTCCTGAAAACATTGCAGAGTGGGTAGGTCTCTTTATTGGTGTGGCCACAGTGCTTGCACGCTTGAAAAAGCAGCCAGAGCTACACGATGTAAATCAATTTGTGACAATTACTGCAGGGCATAGCAATGCAGATCCGGGTGCTGTCAGCGGCAAATATAAAGAAGCTGAATTGGTGCGACAATTTCGAAATGCTGTAGCACATTATCTTGCAGCTGCAGGCCTGTCTTATAAAACTGATGGCGCAGGAACAATCAATCTCCCGCTTACAAATGCTATCGCATTGGCGAAAGGTGCATCGATCGCAATTGAATTCCACATGAATGCATCTGCAAACAGTCAAGCGAATGGAATAGAAACCATTGCACTACCCAAAGACAAAATCTTAGCGCAAAAGTTATCTAAAGCCGTGGCTGATGTTTTTGGCAGTCGATTGCGCGGCGATAAGGGGTGGATTGATCAATCACAGTCAGCCCGTGGAAAACTTGGATTTATCAATGCTGGTGGCTTGATTGTAGAGCTTGGATTTATTTCAAATGAAGATGAACTCGCTCGATTTAATGCGCGTTACTGGCTGGCTGCAAAAGCTGTGGCCAAAGTTCTAATTGACTATGAAAAGTGCAATTAAAGCTCTATTGCTGTGCCTCCTCCTATCAGGTTGCACAGCTCATTCAATTACGACGAATGTGAATGTGGGGATTTGTGTGAAGGCCCTCTGATAAAGGAATTTTATGAGCTAAACTATGTACAATCAGCCAAGTTTAGCTGATAAATGCAACGACCAAAAGAATGACCGCGAAAGATTTTAACAAGGATAGTTAAAGAATAATTGTACTGTAATCAAAAAAATAGATTATTATATAATTGATAATTAATGACATTGACTCTCATAAGAGAGATAGGATAATAAATCATCAAATCACAATTTCGTACTTTGTGTAACGTGATTTAAGCATAATCAAATAGAGAGAATCTTAATGATTTTTTTGAAAAACTCAAATTTTGTCGGGGTACACTCAGATAAAAGTGTAACTGAAATTTCTTATAATAAAAGAATGACAATTCTCACTGGTCACAATGGGGCAGGTAAGTCAACAATACTTAATGGCATATTTTTAGCGTTAGATGGGCTTGGTCAGAAAGTTCAGCGGCCACTTTTTTCTGCTAGAAAAGATTGGGGTGTTGAGCTAACGTTAGTAGATGATAATTTTTATGAAGATTATAAAAACTCTATACCAGGTATAAGTATTCCAAATAGTAGAGTAAATATTAATATTAAAAATATTATTACAAAACCTTATGATTTTGAAAGTGTGCAAAGAGTTTCACAAAAGGTAGCAGGAAAAGAAAATCTTGGAATCAGGGAATATTATGATTATTTGGTAAATGCATTAAGTGATAACCAAGAATCAATTAATATGACAAAAAAAATTGCTAGAGAAGAAAATTCAACTAATATTTTTGCTGTTAATGTTGGATTAGAAAATAGAGTCTATTTTGATGTAACTAGTGTTATGAATAATTATAACAAGGACTTACAATCTAATGTGAGAAAATTATCAGCAGCTTTTTATAAAGATGAACAATTTTTCTATACAAGAAGCTTAAATACACCAAATGATTTAAATGGTTTAGATGTATTTTCACAAAATAATAATCTGGATAAGTCAATATTTTTACTTTTAGCAGAGTTTAGAAGAAGTGTTATATCAAGTGATGATTCTTTGTCTGAAGATTTAGCAAATGAATATTTAAGATCAAAAGAAAAATTTGAAACATTTTCCAATAATGAAATTAAAATATTTTTCAATAAGTTGTTATCGAAAAAAAGGTTTACAGAAGATGCAAATTATTTCTTAGAAAAAATAAATCTATTTTTTGAACAGATTAATAAAAAAGTATGTTTATCGGATGATGGTTTAATTTATTTTAAAGAAACAATATATAAAAGAAGTGGTGATGAAGCAAAAGATATTCAATGGTATGATTGTTCAAAAGGAGAAAAAAACTTAATCTGTTTATTATTAATTGTCTTCTTATATAGAGACTCTAACACTATATTTATTTTTGATGAGCCAGATTTAGCTATGCATGTTGAATGGCAAAGAATCCTATTGAGTACTTTTCTAGATTTGGCTCCAAAATCACAATTTTTTATATCTACTCACTCACCAGCCTTAATTCCACGAAATATAGAAGATGTTGGATTTATTAATGTTACAAAGTTAAAAAATAGCGTGGAGTTTGAAGGGTGAGTGATATAGCATTTGAAGAATCAAGTGAATATTATGAAAACTTTGATTACTTTACAGATCAAAAGTATGTTAAAGTTTTGGTTGAAAATAAGAAAGATGTAAGATTGTGGAGCAATGCATTTCCTACTCTCGACAATTTAGCCTTTGATTTTGCTACAGCAATTGATATGTCAAATCACTTAAATATATTACCTGCTGAGGGTTGTAAGCAGTTAGATAAAATTGGTCATTATAATTTAGGTAAGTACCTCATTATTTGCAAAGACAGTGATTATAATTTTATTGTTTTTTTGATGAATAAAGCTTTGAATCCAAACTTAGGTGAGTATAAAAAGTCAGAGTATATTTTTGAAACTCTAGTTCATTCTGTGGAGAATATTGAATATTTTAAAGAATATGTTCAAAACTATTTGGCTAAAAAGGTTTATATCCATACATCTTTAATGTCGCAAAAAGCTCCTTGGTTGAATAGATTTTATATTGAATTTTCTAAAATTTTATATAAACCACTTTTACAGGCTATTTTCCATGATTTTATTTTTAATTCGAAAAATAGGAATCCTAAATATAATTTAAAATCACTTTATACAATTTTGCAAGATATTAAAAAAATTAAAATTAATAATCTTAGTTGTTTTAATGAAAATTTTTTCACTTGTAATGAGTGGAGATCATTGGAGCAAAAACTTAAGTCTTTTGAAAGCAATATTTCAAAACTTTTTACCACATATAATGCTAATAATGATTTTAATTTAATTATAGATTATCTAAGTAGTCATGGTGTTAATGAAAGTAACTGTTATATGTTTTTTAGGGGGCATGATTTAGAAAGTCTACTTAACGATATATTAACAACATATTTTAGTAAGCTATATGATAGCTATATTAATGCTGAGTGTGATAAGTTATCAGGTCAACAAAAAATAGATAAAAGGAAAGAACTGTTTAAAAGTAAGGGGCAATTTGATATAAAAAATGAACAACGAAATCTAGGAATTGTTGATCATTTTAATGAAACATTAAAATCTATACATAGTATGTATACACCCTAAAAGTTCTTTTTTAAATAGACTTTTCTTATTTAATTTAGTGGCTGAGTTTAATTTTATCAGCCACTCTAAAAGCTTCATTACTAAATGAAAACTTTTTAATTACCCACTATCTATAATATCAGCCTAATCCCACACTTCATTTCCTCACACCCCACCCAGACTCCTTCCTAAAAATCTCCCCATTCTTAATCGTGTGTTCTATGTAAAAGTAGGTCCATGTTTTCATATCCATCTCTTGTAGTTATTTTTCCCATCTAAATTATACCTGTATATAGTCATTAAAAAAATGTAGACTGATTTGTAGACTGTTGAATTATATTTGTAGACTACTAGTGGTTGTTAGTGCGAAGTGTTGCATATATACAATATATTTAAAAACAATGATCTACTGTTATTTACAACCAATCAGATTAAACGCAAAACAATGTTATCAGAACTGGCGCTTCTAAGTGAAGTAAAATTTGAGTATAAAAAACGCAGCTTAGGCTGCGTTTTTTATACAAATGATGAGCTGAGAAATCAATCTTTAAACGTATCATTCAGTGCCTGTTGTACCGCTTCAACACGAGACTTACAGGCTTTATAGGCTTGCATCGACTCTTCAACGATTTTCATAAGATTATCAATGTCGGGTTCTTGCTGAGATTCGAGTAATTCAGCATTACGTTTTAAAACTTCATAGCCTTCTTTAAAACTTAGTGTATCAGTCGTCATGATTTTTTACCTGTATATGTTGAATGTCAGCCGTGATGACACCGTCTTGCATTTCAATTTCAATCGGTGAATGCGTTGAAGGCTGAAGATTTTTCGTTGCACGAATGGCGTGACCTTGCTGTCGGACGATGGCATAACCTTTGGAGAGCACATGTGCAGGGTTTTGCAGCAAAGTCTCACGCATGAGTATTTCAATATTCTGTGCAGCTGTTTTAAGTTGTAACTGAGCAAAATAAGCAGTGTTATCTTGGTATTGTTGTAATAGCCGAGTTGAGTCATTGATTTGACTCTGTGCCAAGGTCTTAATGGCCTGTAGCAACTGATCATTTTGATTTTGATAAAGGGCAATTTGATGTTGTGAGCGTAGTTGAATGCTTTGTAATGCCTCTAAAACTTCCTGAGTTCGCTCAACAATATGATTACGAATCCCCCCAATCACTTTACTCGGGGTGTCGAAAGAACGATGTGTAATTTCATCTAAGATCGTACGGTCTTTTTCATGGCCGATACCGACCCAAATTGGCACGCTACGCTTAGATAGAAGTACAGCCAAATCATAATCATTCAGATAAGCAAGATCGTTAACAGCACCGCCACCACGAATAATCACGATCAAATCTGGCGCAGTTTGAAAGTCATTGGCCCATTGTCTTAAACCCAGTGCTAAAGCATCTCGGATACTTTGTGCTGCGGTATTTCCTTGAAAGGTGGCAGCATGATAGACAAATTCACACACGCCAGCATGTTGTAGTGTATCTGCATCTTTTTTAAAGTCACCTAAGCCAGCCGCATTTTCAGGCGCAATAACAAAGACATGCTGAATATCAAATGGCGCAGGCAAGTTTCGATTTTTATGAATCAGACCTTCGCTGGTGAGTTTTTCTAAAATTTGTTGATAGCGTCGAGCCAGATCACCCAAAGTAAAACTCGAATCAATTTCTTCGATATTGACTGAAAAGCCGTACTGCGGGTCAAATTTGGCACGCACTTTAACCAAGACATTTAAGTCACGACTGAGCTCAATGCCGCTTTCACGTTCAAATTTTCCGACAACTTTATTTGCAGTAAATTTCCAAATTGTGGCCTTACAACTGGCAATGACTCTATGACTTTCTTATTCTTTTTCAGCCAATTCTAAATAGTAATGTCCACCTTTGATGTTTAAATTTCGAATCTCGGCTTTGACCCACACGGCATCATCAAAAGCCAATTGAATGACTTCTTTGACCGCAGATAGGTATTCGCTCAGCGTTAATTGAACATCAGACATAATTTAAAATAGGAGAATATACAAATGAATATTCATTTAAATACTAAATAAATATTCAGCAATTGCAAATGATCATTTCGGTTAAAACAGCAGACATTATCAACGCCACTACAGCGTAGCGTTTCAATCAAACGTTTCATTTCACACGGAGCAGTTCGTTCCAATTACTCAGGTAAGCGGGGGAACACAGATTTTTTTTCATCCGCCATGTTGCAGCATCGTCCTGCGTTAAGCCGATCGAGACAAAATGATGCCCAAATTTTTTTTGAATATCGTCGATGGTGTCGGACAGTTTCAAACGGCTTTGTCTTAACGCCATATCGCAAAACAAATCTGGGGTAAAGTTTTGTTTTGGAATGATTTCTAATAACACCACACCGGCTTTTTTATATTTAAATCCCGCTTTAAAGATTTTTTCGGCGGCACGCGTTGCTGCTTGGGTGATACTAATTAAGTCATCGGTATGCTCATTCAGTGTAATGGCCAGATAAGGTGCGTATTTTTCAGTAGAATTAAAGCGACTCGTTTGAATAAACACTCCCACCATACGACATAGAGAATGATCTGCTCTTAAACGTGTGACGGCTCGCGCGATATATACACGAATAGAGGCTTTAATATCTTCCAGTTCGTAGACTGGCTGACCATAGGAACGACTACTGATAATTTGCTGTTTGCTCGGTGCTTCTTCTTCAATAGACAGACAAGATAGACCTTGCAGTTCCAAGACGGTTTTTTCCATCACCACACTAAATTTTTTTCGAATATCTTTAGGCTGTGCATTGATCAGATCTAAAACATAATGAATGCCAAGCTGATTCAGGGCTTTTGTATGATTGCGACCGACGCCCCAAACTTCATTGACTGGTGTCTGCGCAAGGAGTTGTTCTGAGGAACAAGGGTCCATTTCAACTAAATTGCACACACCGTTCAAATAAGCATTTTTTTTGGCAAAATGGTTGGCCATTTTGGCTTCCGTTTTAGAGCGACCAATCCCGACACAGCAGGTTAAACCTAGCCATTTTAGGATCGTATCTCGTATTTCTTTAGCATATAGGCTCAAATCAAACAGTTCTTGATAGGCAGTGAAATCTAAAAAACACTCATCGATCGAGTAAACTTCACGGTCTTCGGGGCCGACATACATGCCTAAAATATTCATAAATCGATTAGACATTTCGGTGTAGAGAGCATAGTTACTCGACAACACCTGAACATGATGCTGTTGGATTAAATCCTGAATTTGATAGACCGGCACAGCCATTTTAATCCCGAGGTCTTTGGCTTCCTGACTTCGAGATACAACACAGCCATCGTTATTGGACAGCACGACGACAGGGACATTATTGAGCTTTGGGTTAAAGACACGCTCGCAACTGACGTAGCAGTTGTTGAGGTCAACTAACGCAAATATTTTATTTTCAGCTTTCATGACGAATTCTTGTGTTTAGGTGTGTGATGAGCGCTTATAAAATTGCTTTAAATTAAAAGTCACAACACCCTGAACAACGATAGATTCGCTATCTGAAGGGATAATATGCGCATAGGCAGGGTTTTCTGCTTTCAGCCAAATTTGGGGTAAGACTTTATTAGGGTCACCAAAAATGTCGGCAATTTCTTCTTTTGACATTTTCGCGGTGATCATCAAACGCTTTAAGGTGATTTCACGATTATCAATTAGTGCGACTACGATATCGCCATGTTTGGCTTCTAAGCTTCGATCCACCAAAAAAGTATCATTAATTTCAAAGCCAGCATTGAGTAAAGACTCGCTATCGACATGCGCAATAAATGTAGCGAGCGGGTTAATTACCAAATAATCATTTAGGTCTAAGACTTTTTCAAAAACATCTTTATTGGCGAAAGCTGGGCCAGCAGGAATACGTTCCAAGGCAACGGGAAGTTCAATACGGGTATTTTTCTGAACAGGCTGAACATTGAGCGAAGAATCCAAAAATGGATCCATAGATAGTTTTTGAGATTGCCTTTCAAGCAGGGCATTGATGGTGGGACTGGGTTTGCCATCTGCGCCCATGAGCTGTTGCAAAGACGACCAAGCTTCGTCCGAAAAATAAATCGGCAGTTTTTTTGACATATTTTGCTCCTACGCAACGTGGCGTGTTTGAAGAAAAGTACTTTTTTAGCATACGCGTTGAGCAGGTCATTTTTCAAATTTATAAAACCTTTAAAATCAAAGCTGCGACAAGTTTAGTCGTTTTAAATATTGCAAAAATCATCATCAGTTCAAAGAAAATGACGTTCTGTATTTTGAACATAGGGCACATTGCTGCCTAATTACAGAAAGTGGAATGACAACTAAAAATTTCAATAAACAACTCGTTTATTTACCACAAACTTGGTAAGTTAAATTTTTATATTCAGAAATAGACTTAATGAAAAATATATGGATTTTAGCTGCACTGACAGCATTTATGGCGGGTTGTAGCACAACACAGCAAACTGAAACGACACCAGAAAAAATTGGTATGGCAAATCCAGCCAGCCAGTATTGTGTAGAACAAAAAGGTAAACTTGAAATTCGTGATGAAGCAAATGCTCAGGTCGGGTATTGTCATCTGCCAAACGGACAAGTGGTTGAAGAGTGGGCATTATTCCGTAGTAGCCAAACTGAATGTGTCGCGGATAAAGCCAAGACGCTGATTGGCCAAGCAAAATTGACTGAAGATCAGATCAAGGCGATTAGCCAAGCTCAAATTGTCCGTTTAGTCAAACCTGGGCAGCCAGTAACAATGGATTATCGTGTAGAGCGCGTCACCGTCACTGTAAATCCAATCAATCAAAAGATTATTCAAGCAACTTGTGGTTAATTTAAACGCATAAAAAAGGCCCGAAAGGGCTTTTTTTGTTTGTTCGGTTGCGACTAATTTAAATGACAAATCCATTACGATCTTTTATATTGCCCCTCGTAAGGAGAAGTTCATGAAAAAGTTATTTGCTTTATCCGTTATGGTGGCTTTGGTCGGCTGTGCTGAAAAAAAACCATTAACCCCTGAAGAGCAGTGGCAGGGTTACTGCCGCAGTGTAGGTAATGCTGCACGTACGATTATGTTAGATCGTCAAAATGCAATTGAAAAAGACAAAGCAGTTGAGCATGCCAACAAAATTGAGGATGAAACCACCAAAGGATTTATCCTGAACATCATTGATGAAGTTTATGCCTTGCCGCAAGCTGAGATTAATACTGATGTTGAAAAAGCACGTGAAAAAATTCGTGCTGAGTTTACTGAAAAATGTATCGCAACACCGCATACTGAAATGCCAGATTACAAACCGTTCTAAGGAACGGTTTTTTTATGCGAGAAAGCGCGTAAAGTAAAACCTAAAGGCTGTATTTATCAGTTGCCAGTTATAAATGGCAATATCCAACAATCCGTCGTTTATCTATATGATGGAGTTCATACTTATTTTGCGGATGCATATTTCTCTTCGGGTTATTTGGAGCATGAGATGCCTAAAGATTTAAAAATAGCCTAAGCAGAGCGAAATACAAATTGTGACAACTTGCTAAATCATAAATATAGAAAAGCAAATCTTTTTAATGAATAATGAAATGGAGAATAAAAAAACAGTAGAGGGGCAGAATATGGACGTTATAGGTTATATGCATCACTCAGATCTACTCCTAGAAGATGAACAAGGCGTAGCAATTATCGGTGGTGGGAACTACGTGCTCAGCATTGGGGATAAAGTCACATTACGCCAAAAAGTAGATGAATTTTCTCAACGCTATTTGGTTGATATCAGCTTTGCAAGTAATCAACATCAAACCACATGTCAGGACGAATGGTGCCTCAGATTTACAGGCGATCGAGCAGAACTTCAGCAATATATCACTGCAACCACTGTACACTAAGGTGGAATATCCAATACTGATAAAAACAGGCAACATTTAGTTGCCTTTTTTTGATGGTTAATTTTAGTCAAAAGTTAATATGCGCAAGAAAAGCGTGTTCTAAGTATTGATTTTGCTTAATGTATAAACGATATGAGGATCATTTATTTATAAAATAACGGGCATCACGAAGAAACACTTGTAGTGCATTAACTTTTAACTGGAATTTTAGTAAAATTTAGCAGTCCATATTATTTGCGTAGCTTTATTTAAAGCAGGAATACGTAAATAATTTTTTAAAAAAGAGGAATAACACCGTGCTAGAAGCTTACCGCCAACACGTTGAAGAACGTGCCGCACTCGGAGTCCCACCGAAGCCACTTGACGATGCTCAAACAGCTGCATTAGTTGAATTATTAAAAAACCCACCAGCTGGCGAAGAAGCATTTTTAGTTGATTTACTAGAAAACCGTGTTCCAGCGGGTGTTGACCAAGCTGCATACGTTAAAGCTGCTTTTTTAGCTGCTTTGGCAAAAGGCGAAGCGACTTCTCCATTAGTAACTAAAGAACGTGCGGTTTACCTACTAGGTACTATGCTTGGTGGTTATAACGTTGCTCCTTTAGTTGCACTTCTTGATGATGCAGAGCTTGCTGAATTAGCTGCTGAAGCACTTAAGAAAACTCTTCTTGTATTTGATGCGTTCCACGACGTTGCTGATAAAGCAAAAGCGGGCAATGCAAATGCACAAGCAGTTATGCAATCTTGGGCTGACGCTGAATGGTTCACTAGCCGTAAAGATGTTCCTGAAGAAATTAAACTTACAGTTTTCAAAGTAACTGGCGAAACTAACACAGACGACTTGTCACCTGCACAAGACGCGTGGAGCCGTCCAGACATTCCGTTACACGCTAACGCAATGCTTAAAAACGTACGTGACGGTATCAACCCAGAAGTTCCTGGTGAAGTTGGTCCACTTAACCAAATTAAAGACCTTATCGCGAAAGGCAACCAAGTTGCTTACGTAGGTGACGTTGTTGGTACTGGTTCAAGCCGTAAGTCAGCAACTAACTCTGTACTTTGGTTCTTCGGTGACGAAATTGCTCACATCCCGAACAAAAAAGACGGTGGTTACTGCTTAGGTTCTAAAATCGCTCCGATTTTCTTCAACACAATGGAAGATGCTGGTGCATTGCCAGTAGAAATCGATGTTCAAAACATGAACATGGGCGACGAAATCACGCTTAAAATCGACCACGCTGCTGCTAAAGTTACTGCGTTCAAAGACGGCGCTCAAATCGCTGAATCTGAACTTAAAACTCCAGTTCTTCTAGACGAAGTACGTGCTGGTGGCCGTATCAACCTTATCGTTGGACGTGGTTTAACAACTAAAGCTCGTGAAGCTCTTGGTCTTGCACCTTCAACTTTATTCCGTACTCCAGTTCAACCTGCAGCTACTGGTAAAGGCTTCACTCAAGCTCAAAAAATGGTTGGTCGCGCTTGTGGTCTTCCTGAAGGTCAAGGTGTACTTCCAGGTACTTACTGCGAACCTAAGATGACGACTGTTGGTTCTCAAGATACAACAGGTCCAATGACTCGTGACGAACTTAAAGATCTTGCTTGCCTAGGCTTCTCTGCTGACCTAGTTATGCAATCTTTCTGTCACACAGCTGCGTATCCAAAACCAGTTGACGTTCAAATGCAACACTCGCTTCCTGATTTCATCATGAACCGTGGTGGTGTATCACTACGTCCAGGTGACGGTATTATTCACTCTTGGTTAAACCGTATGCTTCTTCCAGATACAGTAGGTACTGGCGGTGACTCACATACTCGTTTCCCAATCGGTATTTCTTTCCCAGCGGGTTCTGGTCTTGTAGCGTTTGCTGCTGCAACTGGCGTTATGCCACTAGACATGCCTGAGTCTGTTCTTGTTAAGTTCAAAGGTAAAATGCAACCTGGTATCACTCTACGTGACCTAGTACATGCGATTCCTTACGTTGCGATTCAACAAGGCGACTTAACTGTAGAGAAAAAAGGTAAGAAGAACATCTTCTCTGGTCGTATCCTTGAGATCGACCTTACAGAAATGGAAACGGACCTTACTGTTGAGCAAGCGTTCGAACTTTCTGACGCATCTGCTGAACGTTCAGCTGCTGGTTGTTCTATCACGCTTTCTGAAGAGAAAGTTGCTGAATACCTTAAATCAAACATTACTATGTTGAAATGGATGATTTCTGAAGGTTATGGCGATGCTCGTACTATGGCGCGCCGTGTAGAAAACATGGAAAAATGGTTGGCTAACCCATCACTTCTTAAAGCTGATGCTGACGCTGAATACACTAAAGTGTATGAAATTGACCTTTCTACAATTACTGAACCAGTTCTTTGCTGCCCGAACGACCCAGATGACGCTAAATTGCTTTCTGACGTTGCTGGTACAAAAATTGACGAAGTATTCGTTGGTTCATGTATGACTAACATCGGTCACTTCCGTGCAGCTGGTAAACTTCTAGACAAAGTTCCTGGTGGTTCTTTATCTACTCGTCTATGGTTGGCTCCTCCAACTCGTATGGACGAACGTCAATTGATGGAAGAAGGTTTCTATAACATCTATGGTAAAGCTGGCGCTCGTACAGAAATGCCAGGTTGTTCATTATGTATGGGTAACCAAGCACGTGTAGCTCCGAACACTACTTGTGTATCGACTTCTACTCGTAACTTCCCGAACCGTCTAGGTCAAGGTGCGAACGTTTACTTAGCTTCTGCTGAGCTTGCTTCTGTTGCTGCTGTACTTGGTAAATTACCAACTCCAGCTGAGTACCAAGAATACGCAGCTCAAATTGATAGCATGTCTGCAGACATCTACCAATACTTAAGTTTCGACAAAATGAGCGACTATACTGACGCTTCTAAAGATGTTGATACTAAGAAAATTGCTGCTGCTCAATTAAGCTAAGTTATTGAAAAATAATTTTAATTGAGTTAAAAATAAGGGCTGATTAATCAGCCCTTATTTTTTGAGAATAATTATTAATGGAATTATCAAATTTATCAGTTTGGTTTTTTAGTACATTAGGTTCTACAGGTTTGCTTGTTGGCATTGGATATTTGTCTAAAGATATTATTTTTAAGTACTATGAAAAGAAAATTAATATTAAATTTGAAAAAGAAATGGAAGAATTTCGACAAAAAATAAGAGAAAAAGACAGTCATGTAGCGTTAATAAATAATTATTTAACTGATTTAGAAACAAATCGTTCAAAAGTAAGAAATGATAAGCAATTAATTGCTGCGGAAGATTGTTTAAAATTAATAAAAATATTTAATAAAACAAATTTCCTGATTCAAATGCTAATAAGAATTAATTTTAAAAAAGTATATGCTGAAAAAAGAGAATTAGAATTACAAGAGGTTGGTGAGCAGCTATACCGTGACTGTAATATTGAAAATATTTTAAAAGAAATTAAAGACTTAAATAGTCATTTTATAGACCTTTATTTAGATCGTGAAAGTTTAAATAGTTTGCGTATTTTTCAGGGAATAACAGTTACTGCAATAACATTAATAGCGGCTTTTAAAGACAAAACTACAGAATTTTTAAAAAAAGAAGATAAAGAACTTGTTGAATTAATAATTAAATACTTACCAAGTACTAAAAGTTCCTTTGAGAAATATGGTGACGAGTATATGTTTATTTGGCACGATTATTTTTATGAGAAAACTTTAATCTCATTACGTAGTTTTGTTAGTGGTAAAAAAATAAATGATGATATCGTCAATATTCAAAAAATAACAATGACAACTAGAAAAATTTATAATAATTTACCTGATGATTTAAAATTTCAAAGAAGTTGAAGTAATCAATGCCCAAACAATCCCGCTTCCTCTGCATAGGTGGTTTCCTTAACGGAACCCAAGTCAAAGATCAAGGCGAAAGCTTTGTTTGCGTCGAAAATGGCAAACAGATGACTTACCACAAAAAAGAAATCTTTAACCAAGATGCGTGGGATCAAGATTACTATGTCTGTGAAACCACCAGTGATAAAGAAGCGCATAACTGGGTATTCGATATCAAATAATGTCTCAAAATTCCTGTTTTTCAGTCATAAACGACCAATGCTCAGCACATCACATACGCTGAGTATTTTTATTTATTTCACTTATTAGGCTTCAAAAATGTGTAGTAGAAGAAGGGGGGTAAATAGCTTATTTACATTTTTCTAGCTGAAAAAATCAAATAATTATGTAAAAAGATAAATAAAATTGAGCACTTAAGATTAAATTATGAATTATGAGATAGATGCTTTTTTGACAATTGTCGTGGCGGTTTTGGTTTTATTTATCGGTTATTTCTTCATACACAAAATTTCCATCCTGAAAAAATACAACATTCCTGAACCTGTAGCAGGCGGTTTGGTCGCTGCGATTATCACATTTATATTATTTAAAAACTTTAATATCACCGTAAATTTTGATGCCAAAATTCAGCAAATATTCATGTTGATGTTCTTTACCTCTGTAGGCTTGAGCGCAAGTCTTGGAAAACTTAAAGAAGGTGGAAAGGCACTGGTACTGTTTTTAGGCTGTGTCATTGTATTTGTCATACTGCAAAACATCGTCGGAATCAGCTTGGCCAAAGTTTTGGGACTAGATCCACTCATCGGCTTAATTACAGGTTCCGTTACGCTTACGGGCGGTCATGGTACAGCAGGCGCATGGGGCACAGTCTTTGAACAAGATCATGGCATACAAGGTGCAGTCGTACTCGGTATGGCAAGTGCAACCTTCGGCTTGGTGATTGGAGGCATAATGGGCGGGCCAGTGGCGAAATTCCTCATCCGCCGTTTTCAGTTGGCAGAAGAACTTGTACCGACATCAGGGCGTAATGAAGCACCGCCTGCATCTGAAACGGCACCATTCGAATATCCTGAAAAAACTCGTTTAATTACCGCAGATGATGCCGTCAAAACGATGGGGATGTTTGCCGTCTGTATCAGCTTTGCTTATTTCATGACAGAGTTTGCTCGTGGACAGTGGTTTGAATTACCTACCTTCGTTTGGGCTTTAGCGTGTGGTGTATTTTTAAGAAACACCCTTGAACTTGGCTTTAAAATTGAAATGTTTGATCGCTGTATCGATGTATTTGGTAACGCATCCTTGGCATTATTTTTATCCATGGCGCTGATGTCATTGCAGCTCTGGTTATTGGCAGATCTTGCAGGCCCGCTGGTGATTATTTTACTGGTACAAACCCTCGTTTTAGCACTGTATCTGTACTTTGTAACTTTTAGGATCATGGGAAAAAGCTATGACGCAGCCGTACTTTGTGCAGGGCAATGTGGTGTAAATTTGGGTGCAACACCGACAGCGATTGCCAATATTCAGGCAGTGACCAATACCTATGGGCCATCACATAAAGCCTTTTTGATTATTCCTTTGACAGGGGCATTCTTTGTAGATATTGTCAATGCTGTGGTCATTCAGGCAACGATAGGCTTCTTTGGTTAATACTATATATAGCTTTAAAAAATGCTAAAGCATCTAGATAGAGTGCTTTAGCATTTCATTTTTCACCATCTTATTGATCAAGAATAATAAACAATGAAAGTTTTAAAATATCATTTACCTTACATCAAATTGTTCATGCTATTTGTATTAACAGCACTTCCATTTTCTATAACCTTTTCAGCCGAAATTGATGTCCAAAAGACCATCATTCAAGCGAAAAATAACGATAACAGGCGCTGTATGATTTGGCTGTACTGAAACATATGGGGCTAGAAGGTGTGGAGATTAATCTGCCTGAAGCCATAGCGCTGTATAAGCGTGCTTCTGCCTTAGGGCACCGCTCTGCAAATCAAAATTTGGGATTGATGTATTACAAAGGTGTCGGTGTAAACGTAGATTATGTAGAAGCTGCAAAATGGTTTGAGATTGGTGCTGAAAGAAATTTAGATGATTCAAAGCGTATGCTTTTGATCATGAATAAATATGAACTCATTCCAAGAAATGATAAAAAATTGGAAAGTCTATTGATTGAATTTGCTCATAAAGGCAAGCAAGAAGATATCGAACAATTGGCCGACTATTATTACTATACAAAGAATGATCTACTGCTTGCAGAAAAGCCTACAGTACTTTTAGCAGAAAAAGGATTGGCAAAATATCAGCATCGCTTAGGCATGATTTATTATAGAGGTACAGATGGAAAGCCAAATTATAAAAAGGCTTATCCGTGGTTTTTAAAGGCTGCGGAAGCAAATGATTTGAACGGAAAAATTAGCGTAGCAAATTTTTATTTAGGTGGGCTAGGCGTACAGCGAGATTTTGAAAAAGCTGCTGCATGGTTTAATTCGGCTTATGAGCAAGACCCTGTGAAAACATGTGAAATTCACAGTCTTGTTTTGTCAAAATTGAACAATGAAATACAACAATGTGAGCTAAGTAGAAAACAATAAAAAGCCCCATGGTTAGGGGTTAGTCGTATCACTCGCGTGATACTCATATAAGGCTCATCTCATACTGTGTATATTAAAGCATAAAATTGAAAAAAATGCTGAGTAAATTGACATTTCAAACTTGGTTGTTTTAGGAAAAAGCGATCGCTATACTTTGCCATGAACATTTGTTCAATTCACTATAACCATAAAGAACTATATTGATGAAAGAATATAAAGTTGTTATCTATCAAGAAGGTATGCTGGGATCTTTGCTGCTTGGCTCTTCAAAAGTTGATCCTGTTAAATTCACCAATTTTTTAAATCAAAATGCACAGCAAGGTTGGGCGGTGATTACGATGGAAAAGGATATCCGTCGTATGCTGCTTTTTTGGAAGCGCGAAGCTTATGTAGTTGTTTTGGAGAGAGAAAAATGAAATACGGTGTCTTTAGTGCACTTATTATTTCAGTTTTATGGGGTTTATTAGCCATCGCTCAATTATGGTTTGAGTTGCTCAGTGTCGAAGTATTTACCAAACTAACCGTCACAGTAGCGATCTTAGAAGCCATCATTATTATTGCAACATTGGTCATACGTGAGTATTTGACAGATAAAAAATTGAAAAAAGATGGCTATATAGATTAGAACACATAAATAGGGCAATTGGGTGCTGAGCTCAATTGCCTTAAAATTTTAAAGTCATTTTATAGATTAGATCTATATTGACTCATTACTCAATCATCATGAGGTCAGCACTGCTGGCAGATTTTAATTGTCGTAGCGCAAAAATGGAGCGGGTATGGCGTATACCTTTCATAGAATATAAATTTTTACGTAAAAAACGCTCATAGTGTTCAGCATTTTTAACTGCAACTTTCACCAAATAATCATAATCGCCAGTGACTAAATGTGCTTCTACCACTTCTGGCATATTGGCTAAAGTTTCACTAAATTGATCTAAAATTTCATCGTCGTGACGTTCTAATGTAATTTCAATAAAGAATAATTCATTGATCCCAATCGATTTTGGGTTGATGTTGGCTGTATAGCCGTCGATAATTTTTAAATTTTCTAGACGCTTTAAGCGTGTCCAACACGGCGAAGAGGAGAGACCAACACGTTCAGAAAGCTGGGCTATGGTGAGTCGTCCATCTTCTCTTAATGCGGATAATATTAAACGATCAATTCTGTCGAGGTTGTGTCGTGCTTCACTCATGCCAAAATAGAATATAATTGAGAAAAAATAGTTATATCATTTTTTGCAATGGTCGGCTGATGAAAATAAGTACACTTGGACGTTCAGTGCAGATTTTAAAGATAGAAAAATAAATTATGTAAGGTGTCAGGCAGTTTGAATGAATCTAAAAGTAGAAATTATTGTGCAGTCCATAAAAAGACCACTCAGCCGGATTACTGACTGAGTGGCAAAAACTTAAGCGTGTAACTGTTGTTCAATGATCGGCCATAGGTTTTGATGTGACGATTTAAACATCAACATATGTCCGATGGCTTTATGACCTGTTTCTTTCGGTTTTAACTCAATCATTTGAGTCAAAGCATTCGGGTATAAACGCAGCAAGTCTTTGACATTGGCTTCCGTAGCGATTTCATCATCAGAGCTCCATACGGCAGTGATCGGACAGCTCACCTGTTGATGAAAATCATGCTGAACAGTTTTGCCTAAGGCATTGATGACATAACCGGGTTTGCTACAAAATTCAGCCCATTCACGAGCAACATCTTTTGGTAAATTTTCACCCATACCAATCGCATTGGTCGGACCATAGCCAATGGTATAGCGTGCAATCGGGAAGATCACATTAAACATCACCGGAGCTAAAAGCTTGGTGCGACCTTTAAGATCTTTGACATGTCCCGTAGAGCCAGAAACAGCAACCACTTTGGCAACTTTGTCATAATTTGGCACGATACCTAATAATTGTCCGCCTGCACTATGACCGAGTAATATGACTTTAGGCGCCTGCGTTTTACTGATCAAAGCGTCGATTGCCGCAGGGATATCAAGCTGCCCCCATTGCACAATACTTGCTGTCGATTGTTTTAAAGGACTATGTAGCGACTCACCAATACCACGAAAATCAAAAACTAAAACGTCATAGCCTTGTTGGCTCAACCATGTTGCATAGCTATTATAAAATTGCTTGGTAATGCCTGTGGCTGGACAAATCAACACAGGTAAAACCTGTTTGAGCTCTGTCTGGTGCGGATAAAAGCGCGCACTCAGTGAATAACCGTCTTGGCAATGAATCGTGAGTTTTTCAGATGATGACATGATTCAAACTTCATGGGTGTGTTCCGATGACTCTAATTTACACAAGTTCCAAAAAGAAACCTGAAAAGAGTATGACTCTAAAGTCATGTCATAACAGGTTTGAAGCAAGTACTATTGCAGTAGGAATACAGATAAAAATAATGCGTGTAATTGAATAATGGATTTGAATTAAAAATGGATATATTTCAACTTTCAAGTGCAGTAAAAATTGCGATAGTTTTTAGTGGGATTTATTTATGGGTAGGTATGCTCACGGGGGTGTGGAAATATGCACAAATAAGACATTCTGAACTGGCACGTGCGCATTATTATGTCGATATTGCACATCGGAGCAGTTTGTTATACGCCCCAGCAACGCTCATTTTGGCGGTATTGGCCTATTTTTCAGCACTTTCACATACACTCAATTTACTCTTTGTAATCATCAATTTGTTCTTTTTTAGCTTTTCGATTTTAAGTTATGTACTGCATGGCTATTTAGCCGATACCACCAATCAATTTAAAGTCCCGCACGTCTTAGGCAAATGGCATTTACCTAAATGGATGATGAGTATGGCAATGCTTGGATTGGTGATAGGCGAGTTAATTGCAACACTCGGATTGCTCTTCGGAGTCATCGTTAAATTTTGGTTTTAAACAAAGCAATATCAATTAGAAATGGTTTGCATGAGATTGGAAGCTAATCAAGAACTAAAAGCTTTTAAAGTGCAGACGATGGCTATGTAGAAGAATTTATAAAACAAAATTTGAAGTTAAATAGAATCGAAAATTCATGAGAAAAGGCTGATGATTTTCTGGTTATTTTAGGGATTATTTGTATTGTTTTTTAAAATGGATTGAATAATCGAGAAGGTAGGGGTGGCATCTTTTCTTTTTTCAAGATGGATGATGCCTCATCCATCTTCTAACTTAAAATTCTGTTGATTTTTGCTTTCGATATTTGTGGTCAATGACTGCCCATAAATAAAAGGCTACCGAGACAATAAGAGCATAAGCAAAGTATTCAGGTCTTAAATTTCCTTGTATTAAGCCTTGAATAAGTAGTGTCAGCATGAGAGCAATAGTGGTGCTTGTATAGGTCACCATGTTCTTATTTGCCTTCAGAGCGTTAATGAAGAATTGCTTTTTGAAATGTACTGATAACATCTCCACCCCTCCTTGTTGTTGTTTCGCCAAAACCCATGATTTTGGTCAGGTTTGAACTACTGTTGTACTTCGAAACTAGAAGTATTTCAATAGCAAATGTCATTATTTTGTCATAAAACTATGTTAGATCATCGTATAAGAATAATCATTTTATTCATATACTAAATATTATGAATCTAAAGGTGTTGACTGGTGAGTAAAAGGGTCAATGCATAATATCTATGTATGAATAAGCAATATATATACCAACACGGGTATATCGGCTTTATGACACGAAACCGCCTAGCTTACAGTCTGAATCGGGCTTAATCATGGAGTTTGTGTACGGTGTATTTTGCAGAAAGTATTTGTATTTTAACTATTATTATATTTTGTAGCCAAAGGGCTGGATTTTTTTCTCATCATGAAAATAAAACTTTATTAAAAAAGTTCAATGACTTAGGATTTTTGCGCTGTAGTAGGACAAATAAAAGTCAGTTTGGGTAAAACTCGACAATTATTGGTCACAGGTAAAATCGTCATTCGGGTAAAACTCCGATTTTAGACAGGTCAAAAAAGGTTATTTTTTAACTTTGTCAATTACAGCAGCAATAATCAGCACAATCACAGAAGGGATCAGCCATGCTAAATTCTGTTGAGCAAGCGGTAGATTGGCAATAAAGCTTGGAAGCGCATCTTCGAAACCAGCTACTTTTAAACCATCAAAAATACCGAAAATAAACGCACAAGCGGTAACAGGAGCAATAACTCGTGATGGTGAAATAAACCATTTAGAGCAGAAGCTCAGTAGGATAACTACAATCGCAGGTGGATAAATCGCACTTAAAACAGGAACTGAAACGGCAATGAGTTTGGTTAAACCTAAGTTTGAAATAAGCAGTGAGAAGCCAACTAAAATGAACACAAAAACTTTGTATGGAATTTTAGTCAATTCTGAGAAATATTCAGCACATGCGCAGGTTAAGCCAATTGCGGTCACCATACATGCAACAAAGATCATTGCAGATAGGAAATAAGCGCCCATATCACCAAAAGCATGTTGTACATATGCATGCAGGATCACTGCACCATTTGTTGCATTTGGAGCAATATCATGGCTGCCCATACCGAGTTTGAATAAGCTGATATATACCAGTGTAAGTCCAATACCAGAAATAATACTGGCAATGACAGCATATTTGGTGACGAGCTTACTATCCGTTACGCCGCGTGAAGTAATGGCTTTGACGATCACAATACCAAAAACTAAAGCGCCTAATGTATCCATGGTTAAATAACCATTTACTACACCTTCAGAAACTGGTGCAGTTACGTAGTTACCAATGGCAGGTGGAATCACACCGGCTGGGATAAAGAACGCAGAAATA
This sequence comes from Acinetobacter sp. YH01020, assembly GCF_013420275.1. Classification (NCBI taxonomy): domain Bacteria; kingdom Pseudomonadati; phylum Pseudomonadota; class Gammaproteobacteria; order Moraxellales; family Moraxellaceae; genus Acinetobacter; species Acinetobacter sp. YH01020. Next base: position 48,351 of record NZ_VOYN01000004.1, on the reverse strand, counting down.
CCCAGTACAATGAGACCTAAGATCTTGAGCGGTGAAAGGAAATAACCCACAGTATCCAAAATTTTGTTTGGATAAAGTGAAACAATGGTCACTAATGCAAAATAAATCACGCTATAAATTAGCAGACTGTTTGCGCCGTTACCAAAATAAGAAGAGAAACCAATTTCATATGAAACGGTAGCTGTACGAGGTGTTGCAAATAAAGGTCCAACAGCTAAGTAACACGCGACAGTAAGGATAATGCCGGCTGCTTTACCCAAAGGTGAACTTAAAACTTGAATAGAACCCTCAACACGCGACAAAGCAATAATCGTGATGACAGGTAGACCAACTGCGGTGATTAAGAAACCAAATGCAGCTAACCAAACATGTTCACCCGCTTGCTGTGCGACAATTGGTGGGAAAATAATGTTACCTGCACCAATAAACAGTGCAAAGGTCATAAAACCTAAGGCAACAATATCCCGTGTACGAAGACTTGTCATAAAGGGGAGATGAACTGTGAAAAAAGGCAATTTTAGTGCATTTAAGCTCGTTTTTGGAGCAAAATTTATAAATCGTATAGATAGTTTTTATAATACGAATTATGAATATATTTACAGATAAAATAATGTTTTATTTATATTTATGATAAATAAAAGAAATTTATTGTATATAAAATTTTTATAGGAATAAGTTTAGCTATTAAGATTTATCAGATATAAATCAATTGTTCTAATTTTCAGCACTAAATAGGATGCTATAAGCCGAATAAATGCAGAAATATTGGCTGAATAAAACAAAAAAAATCTAAAAGGTCTATAATTCGGTGTATTCAAATTTGAGGATATTCAGATGAAAGCTTCCAAAATCACGATTAAAACCGAGCAAGATATTGAAAAATTACGCATTTCAGGTCGTTTAGCTGCTCAGGTTTTAGAGATGATCGGGGAGTATGTCAAGCCGGGCGTGACGACTGAATATTTGGACGATATCTGTAATGATTTTATCATCAACACACTTAAAGTGATTCCTGCCAATGTTGGCTACTATGGCTATACCAAAACCACCTGTATTTCACCGAATGAAGTGGTTTGTCATGGTATTCCTTCGAAAGAAACCGTATTGAAAGATGGCGACATTATCAATATTGATGTCGCCATCATTAAAGATGGTTATTTTGGTGATACCAGTCGTATGTACTATGTGGGTGAAGTTTCACCTGCGGCTAAAAAGTTAGTCGAAACTACCTACGAGGCCATGGTTGCTGGGATTCATGCAGTTAAACCGGGAGCAACATTGGGAGATGTAGGTTATGCCATTCAACAAGTTGCTCATCGTGAAGGCTACAGCATTGTACGTGAATACTGTGGTCATGGGATTGGTAAGGTTTATCATGAGCAACCGAGCGTTTTACACTATGGTCAACCGGGTCAAGGTGTAATTCTAAAAAAAGGCATGGTCTTTACCATTGAGCCGATGATTAACAGCGGTAAAGCGCGAACTAAAGAGTTAAAAGATGGCTGGACAGTGATTACTGCAGACCGCTCTTTATCTGCACAGTGGGAGCATATGGTGGTTGTAACCGATAGTGGTTTTGAGTTGCTATCTCCATGGCCAGAAGGTACAGGTACATATCCTGCAATCTAAGCTAAATCGCGAATTTAATCCTGAATCTGCTGTACCTAAAGGATTGAAGTTAAATTAAATTGTACAAGTGTATATTTTTTGACTTTAGTCTAATAAGTTGTAGTGTGTATGAGCGTTATAGGTTTTAAGACTAAGAGGTTTTCTCTATAGCTTAATTTATAAGGTTTTGCTTATAACTCTGAAAATCAGTTAGAGCTATTAACGATTTAATAAAGATGTATTTTATTTATATAATATGATTATAGATTCTGCTGTAGTTTCTTAGTTTTTAAGTTTTCGCTTACCCATCACATGGGTAAGCTTTTTTTTGCCTAAAATTTAGCGTGTTCATGTTGGCTGAGTTTTTCAACTAAATAATCAATGAAAACACGTACAGCCGGTAATAAGCCACGACGAGATGGATATACAGCATGGAAAATACCATGTGCAGCTTTCCATTCAGGTAATACATGAACCAAAGCACCTGATTTCACATGATCGGACACAATACTGTCGGGTAATAACACCACGCCACAATCTTGGCAGGCTAGTGCAGCTAACATCGATAGGTCAGAACCCATCACGGTTGGGTTAACTTTGATTTTTTTCTGATGATGCTGTGCGTCGGTCACAATAATATGTTGATCGAGATGCTCATCCGCCATACTTAATATTTGATGTTGTGATAAGTCTTCGGGCTGTTTGAGTTCACCAAATTTATTCAGATAGGCCTGACTGGCAAATAAGTGCTGCTCAATCGTTTCAAATTTACGAATGACTAAATTTGGGTCGTCATCTAGATTTGAACGTACACGCAGCGCAAGGTCGAAGCCTTCGTTAATGATATCTACGCGGCGATTGGTCACCATCATTTGCACTTTAATTTCTGGGTATTGCTTTAAAAATTCAGGCAAAATTTTGGTCATTTCATTTTGCGCGATGGAAACCGGTAAGCTGACTTTAATTAAGCCGCGCGGCTGCGTACTGAGATGATCAACCAAATCGTGTGCGGCTTGAGCGGCATTCATCATGACTTGTGCATGGCGATAGATATTCATACCAATATCTGTAACAGCAAAATGTCGTGAGCTACGTTGAATCAGGCGGACACCTAAACGTTCTTCTAAGTTATAGACCCGACGACTCAGTTTTGATTTTGGAATATCTGTTGCACGCTCTGCTGCACTAAAACCACCATGTTCGACCACTTGGGCAAAACAATAAAAATCATCTAGATCACTCAGCACTGTGCTTATTCCATATTTGCAACGATTTTGCTAATTAACTTGAATTGTTTCATGAAGTCAATCACGTTTTGTAGTTTTTCATGTGAGAAGTTTGAGCAAAATTGCCAAGACTAAAGTCGGGTTAACCTTGTAATCGTTTCACATTAGCATGACCAAACAATAAATGTGGTGTATACATCTTTTAAATAACCGAATTTGAAGGATGTGATTTGAGTGTCGTCCTGATATATTCAAATAAAAGACCATTATGAAAGAAATTCGACATTAAAGGACAATGTCATGGAATTAAGACATTTACGTTACTTTGTCGCCGTTGTAGAAGAACAGAGTTTTACGAAGGCTGCTGAAAAGCTATTTATTGCTCAACCTCCTTTAAGTCGTCAAATTCAAAATTTAGAAGAAGAGTTGGGTGCACAGCTTTTTGAGCGTGGCAGCCGTCCTTTGAGAACCACCACCATTGGCCGTTTCTTTTATCAGCAAGCCGTGAAATTACTTTCAAATGCAGAAGAAATTAAGCTCATTACGCAGCGGGCCAGTGCTACTGAACGTACCATTAATATTGGGTATGGCGGTTCCTTACTCTGTGGTTTATTACCTCGAATTGTTTATTTGTTCCGCCAGCAATATCCACACTTAAATGTAAATTTAATTGAACTGAGTGCAGTTGATCAGATTCAGGCATTAAAAGAAGGTCGGGTTGATGCATGTTTTAGTCGAGTTCGTGTGTCGGATCAGGCGGTTAAACGTGTGCTATTGCGTGAAGAGCCTCTGATTGTTGCGGTGCATTCAAGCCATCCTTTATCTTCACAGCAGCAGATTGCATTAAATAATCTCAAAGATGAGCAGATTTTTATTTATCCTGCAACGGATGGTCAAAGTTATGCAACGCTGATCAAGTCTTTATTTTTAGAATATGGGATGGAGCCGAAACGCTTCAATACTCAAGCAGATTTGCAGCAATCACTGGGTATGGTCGCTGCGGGCGAAGGCATTTGTATTGTTCCTGAATCTGTCCAAATTATGCAGTTTAGGCATGTGAATTATGTGAAATTATCGGACAGTGCCGCCATTAGCCAAATTTATTTGATTGTGCGGAATGATGATGAAGGGGAATTGGCACGTCCTTTATTTGATTGTGTTTACCAAGTATATGATTTGGAAGCAATTGAATACGATCGTCGAGTTTTCTAACATTTGTTTTAAAATTAATTTAGATGTTAATTTCGAAATTCAATTTAGAAGCAAACAGTTAAGTAACACTTTCCTTCATACAAAAATAGGCTCAATCTTGAAAGTTTTGAGCCTATTTTTTTTATTTAGTGTTATTAGACCGCTTGTTTTAAAAACTTGGTGACTTCACGGCTAAATTTGACCGGTTCACTGAGCAATGGCGTGTGCCCCGATTTCTTAAAAATGATTTGCTCTGCATTGGTTAGGCTGCCAGCAATAATTTTTTGACCTTGGGCAGGATAGAGGATCGATTTTGCACCTGTGAAAAAAGTTGTTGGTGCGGTGAGTGCTGCAATGGCTTCACGATAATCTTCAGTATGGTTCAAATAGTTTTGAATATACCAATATAAATAGGTCACACTTTGTGAGGGTAACATCAGCTTCTGTAAAGTTGGTTGTTGGTATGCAAAACGGAAAGCGGATAAAGCATAAGGATTGCTATTTTGTAAGTCTATGAATCTTAACCAAGCGTCGACCAGACCTTGACGGTCATGTTTATTCATCTGCTGTGCAAATGGCACGGAGAGGTTGGTTGCAAGTACCTTCGAGATGTCTTCTAAAATACTTAAAACTCATTGTGGCGTTTGCCATATAAACCATATTGCCAATCTGCATCTACTCGTATTTTAGGGGTTTGATCGATGTGTAAATAGCGTTTAATTTTTTCAGCAAACTGACCGTATTTTAAACCGTGCATGGTGGTCGTTGCCCCCATGGAGTAGGCAATCACCGTGATTTTATCGTAACCGAGCTGGGAAACTAAGCTGTCAATATCTCGCCAATGGCTTGAAATGGTGTCCGTATTTGGAATTTGACAATGTTTAGAGCCGCCAAATCCACGCCAGTCTGGAATGATAAATTTAAAATGCTTTCGGTGTTGATATAGAAAAGGGTGCCATTGCCAACTTTGCATGCCCAGTCCAGATAAAACCAGAATGGGTTCTCCTTGACCATATTCTCGAACATACAGTTGTTGCAGATCGGGCATTGTATAGTGTGGCATGCGGCTTTCTATTTATTTTTTGTTTTAGCGATTAAACTTATGCAACTGTGGAATGATGGTTTCGAGCCATTTGATCCAACCGATTTCCAAATCTATCCCAAGCTGTAAAATCATTTTATGAATGTACAAAGTACGGTCTTCATCATGCGCATGTGCAAAGTCTTTTGCAAAAATAGACTGGTACACTTTTAGTTTTTCTTTGTGAATTTCTAGGTGACGTTCTAATTCGGGTAATACGTCGTTTGTGCCCAGTTGAGCTTCTGCACGTAAACGGACCATTAACTCTTCACGTAACTGAGCCGGAGGGCTTTGCTCAACCATCCAATTGGCTAATTCAACACGTCCAAGCTGTTCAACTTGGTAGGTTTTTTTACGAGTTGTACTGTGCTCATCTTCAATGGTGCTGATCCAGCCTTTTTGCTGCATACCACTGAGTTCACGGTAGATTTGCTGATGTGTCGCATTCCAAAAAAAGCCCATAGAGCGGTCAAAACGGCGTGCAAGGTCAATTCCTGTACTCGGTTTTTCAAGTAAGCTCGTGAGTAAAACATGGGCTAAAGACATATATGGCTCAGTCAAAATAGTTTTGTACTTTTTATTATGCAACATGTTGCATAAAAATCAAATCTCGCATATAAATTAGTGCAACAAGTTGCAAAAATATTGTATGCGTAGATGGAAATAGAAAGCTCGTATACAAGCGAAGATAAAAATAGCCAGCTTTTCAGCACGCTAAGGAGAAAAAATGTCAAATTATCCAAATTTATTGGCACCACTAGATTTAGGTTTTACAACGCTAAAGAACCGTGTATTGATGGGTTCTATGCATATCGGCCTTGAAGAAGCACCGGGTGGCTATGAACGCATCGCAGCTTTTTATGCAGAACGTGCGAAAGGTGGTGTAGGTCTGATTGTAACTGGTGGTATTTCTCCCAATGATGATGGTGTGACATTTGCTGGTGGTTCAAAATTAGACTCTTTAGAAGAAGCAGAAAAACATAAAGTGATTACGCAGGCGGTACATGATGCTGGCGGTAAAATTGCGATGCAGATTTTGCATACAGGCCGTTATTCGTATCAGTCCAATAATGTTGCACCTTCATCTATTCAAGCACCAATTAACCCAGTAAAACCGCAAGCTTTAAGCACAGCAGACGTCGAACGCACGATCAATGACTTTGCTCGATGTGCTCAGTTAGCACAGACAGCGGGTTATGACGGTGTAGAGGTCATGGGGTCGGAAGGTTATTTAATTAATGAGTTTATTGCTGCACGTACCAACCACCGTGATGATGAATGGGGCGGCAGTTATGAAAACCGGATTCGTTTTCCAATCGAGATCGTGCGTCGTACGCGTGAATTAGTCGGTGAAAATTTTATTATTATTTACCGTCTTTCTATGTTGGATTTGGTTGAAGGTGGTTCGACTTTCGAAGAAGTAGTACAACTTGCAAAAGCCATTGAAAAAGCTGGTGCAACCATTATCAATACCGGTATTGGTTGGCACGAAGCACGTATTCCGACCATTGCAACCAAAGTGCCACGTGCTGCATTTACATGGGTGACCAAGAAATTAAAAGGTATAGTGAATGTTCCTTTAATCACCTCAAACCGTATCAATACCCCTGAAATGGCTGAGCACGTACTTGCTTCGGGTGATGCAGATATGGTGTCCATGGCACGTCCAATGCTGGCTGACCCACGTTTTGTGGAAAAAGCAGAACAAGGTCGTAGTGATGAAATTAATACCTGTATTGGTTGTAACCAAGCCTGCCTAGATCATATTTTTTCGATGAAAATTGCAACATGTTTGGTTAACCCTCAAGCTTGCTATGAAACTGAACTGATTTTTAAAGAATCTGCACAGGTGAAAAATATTGCTGTGATTGGTGCGGGACCTGCGGGTTTAAGCTTTGCAACTTATGCTGCAGAGCGTGGTCATAACATAACTATTTTTGAAGCATCGAGCCAAATTGGTGGGCAGTTCAATATCGCGAAAACGATTCCTGGTAAAGAAGAGTTTTATGAAACGCTGCGTTATTTCAAACGCAAAATAGAACTATTGCCTCAGATTAAATTGGTACTGAACCATACGGCAACGTATGAAGAATTAGCTCAGTCTGATTTTGATGACATCGTGGTGGCGACGGGTGTAACGCCGCGTCAGTTAGATATAGATGGTATTGATCATCCAAAAGTATTGAGTTATTTACAGGTTTTACGTGAACGTCAACCTGTGGGCAAACGTGTAGCGATCATTGGTGCAGGCGGTATTGGTTTCGATACGGCTGAATATTTAACGCATGAAGGTGAAAGCGGTAGCCTCAATCCTGAGAAATTTTATGATGAATGGGGTATTGATACCACTTATGCGCAAGTCGGTGGCTTGAAACATCCAGACGTCGAAGAATCGCCGCGTGAAGTGTATTTATTGCAACGTAAGGCTAAATCGGTTGGTGCTGGCTTAGGTAAAACCACGGGTTGGATTCACCGTACAGGTTTGAAACACCGCGATGTGAAAATGATTGCGGGTGCAAGCTACGACAAAATTGATGATCAAGGTTTGCATATTACCGTTGATGGTCAATCACGTATTTTAGATGTTGATCATGTGGTGATTTGTGCAGGTCAGGAATCCTATACCGCGATGTATGAACAGCTACAAGCAGATGGCAAAAATGTGCATTTGATTGGAGGTGCGAAAGAAGCCGGTGAGTTGGATGCTAAACGTGCCATTCGTCAAGGTGCAGATTTGGCTGCGGTGATTTAATCAGCCTCATACTAAACCACGACAACTTCATTCAATTTAATATGCAGTTGTCGTGCTTCCTCTCCATTTGGGAGAGGAGTTCGAGGAAAGGGAAATGATTCATCAAAAAAAAGGACATAAACATGACTATTGAAACAACAAAAAAATCTGTTGCACGTTGGCACGAAATGCTTAACACACGGGATATGAATATTTTAAATGAACTCTTGGCAGAAGATGTGGTGTTTCGTTCACCTGTCGCGTTTAACCCATATCCAGGTAAGCCTGTAGTAACTTTTATTTTGACCAATGTGATTCAAATTTTTGAAAATTTTACCTATCACCGTGAGTTCTACACAGAAGATGGCTTGAACGTAGTTCTTGAGTTTTCTGCCAATGTTGGCGAGAAAAAGTTAAAAGGGATCGACATGATTCAGTTTAATGAACAAGGTCAGATGATTGATTTTGAAGTCATGCTTCGTCCAAAAAGTGGCTTAGAAGCATTGGCTGCAAAAATGGGTGAGCGCATTATGCAATATCAGCCTTAAATCTGCTGATTTTAAATGCTCATCACAGAATGATAAAAAGCATGATGGATATTGTCATGCTTTTTGCTTTTGAGGCTTAAGCAAACAAATATTGCTAGCGAGATATGGTTTTGTAGATACGTTTTTTTTAATGGGCATTGTTAGTCAAAGTGAAAAGATTGGAATAATTTGCTGTGGTGCGAAGCGAGGTGAAGGTAAGGTCAATGAATAATGTGATTCATAAAGGGCGTCAGGCTCTTTTAAATTTTGTAGATCATGCCATCGGTGCAGAATTACCACAGCTTTATTATCATCCTGAAGGGCAAATGCAACATGTGCTGCCGAAGTTAAAGCAACTACATGAAAAATATCGTCCTACGCCTTGGCTGTCGAATACCCATGCACATTTACTGTATTTTGATGTCATTAAAAAGCAGCAAGTAAAGCTCAAATACGACGCCATAGAGCAGCTAACCATGGCTGATGGTGGAATCACAGCCATTGCATGGTTAGGTTTAGATTTACCTGCGGCTGTGCCAACTGTGGTGCTCATGCATACGATTACGGGAACGCCTGAAAGTATGCGAGAAGTGGTTCGGGATCTTCATCTATATACAGGTTGGCGCATTGCACTGTGTTTAAGACGTGGTCATGCCAATTTACCTATGCCTGTTGCCAAAATAAACTTATTTGGTTCAACCGATGACCTGCGTGAACAGATTGCCTTTATTCAGCAGAAATTTCCCGCATCGAGTTTGTATGGCGTCGGTTCATCTGCAGGAACGGGGTTATTGGTCCGCTATTTAGGCGAACAAGGGGAGGAAACACCATTTAAAGCGGCTTTTGCGTTATGTCCGGGCTATGACACCGAGCTTGGCTTTAAAAATGTTCATCCTTTTTACAGTAAAATGATGACGAAAAAGCTCTTTCAGAAATTTGTAGAACCCTATTCTGCAACATGGTCAACAACATCATCTTTAATAGAAGTACTAAAAAGTAAAAATTTGGCGCAGTTTGAGCGTGCTTATTTCCAAATGGCGGGTTTTGCCGATTATGAAAGTTATGCAAAATCTACCAATCCAGTTTATGTATTTGAAAATCTTAAAATTCCTTTGATGATTTTAAATGCCGAAGACGATCCTATTTGCCACATTCAAAACTTTGAACCCTATAAAGAATTAATCCGTTCTTTGCCGAATGTAGTGGTGGTGACCACTAAAAAAGGCAGTCACTGTGGTTATTATGAAGGTCTAGTGGAAACCCATTCATGGGCAACCAAATTGATGGCAGATTTTTTAAAGTTATATGCGAATTAAAAAATAGCCTATTTTTAATAGGCTATTTTTTGTGAAATTACTCAGCTTGTGCGCAACATGCAGATGTTTGAGGTTTAAGCTTCATTTGAATCAATACTAAAATCAACGCTATAGCGCTCAGTGTAGCGCCTGCATAAGACACTGCAGCATAGCTTAGGTTAAGATTTAGCACTGCGGCACCTGTGACTGCACCCAATGCATTTCCAAGATTAAATGCACCAATATTCACAGAAGAAGCAAGGCCAGGGGCATCGTGAGCGACTGTCATAACACGCATTTGTAAAGGTGGTACAACGGCAAAGGCTGCTGCTCCCCAGATGATTAATGCAATCGCCGCGCCAATGGTGGTTGTTGCTAAAATTGGAAATAACAGCATCATCAGCATGAGTAAGACTAAAAAGCCAATCAAGGTTTTATCTAAGGATTGATCGGCGAACTTACCACCGAAATGGTTACCAATTGAAAATCCGATCCCGATTAAGACCAACATGAAAGTGATAAGTTCGGGGCTTGCATGAGTAAAGACTTTTAAGCTTGGTGCGATATAGGTATAGAGCGAGAACATAGCTCCAGCACTCATGACCGTGGTGAGCAGTGCTAAAACAACAGGCATGCGTGTTAATACTTTTAACTCTGCTCGTACATCCGGTTTTTCGGTCTGTTGCTGATGGGGCAGTGCTTTCCATAATGCCAACATGGTGATGATGCCAAGTAAGGTGATGGCCGCAAAAGACATACGCCAACCGATATTTTGCCCCACCCATGTTGCGAGTGGCACGCCGCCAATATTGGCAATGGTCAAGCCCATAAACATCATAGCAACGGCACTGGCTTGTTTATCTTTTGGAACAACACTTGCTGCGACGACAGAGCCTAAGCCAAAAAAGGCGCCGTGGTTCAAACTCGTCACTAAACGCGCAGCCATTAAACCTAAATAATCTGGCGCAACTGTGGCAAGCAGATTGCCAAGGGTGAAAATTGTCATTAATAACATGAGTGATGTACGTTTTGGAAAACGTGCTAACCATAAGGTCATCAATGGGGCACCAATCATGACGCCAACGGCATAGGCACTAATCAGTAAGCCCGCTTGAGGAATAGATACCGATAAATCTGCTGCGATTTCAGGCAAAAAACCCATCGGTGAAAATTCTGTTGTGCCAATTGCAAAAGCACCTACGGCTAATGCAATTAATGGAAAATTGAATTTCATATTAAATATCCCACACTGGAGCAAGTTCAGGTGGGTTCACTTCACGCGCATTTCTGTCTAGTGTGGTAATGGCCTGCATCTGTTCTGGTGTTAAATGAATCTCTTGAGCTTTTAAATTACTGATTAAATGTTCACGTTTGGTTGATGATGGAATCACGGCATAACCTTTTTGCAGTGCCCATGCGAGTGCAATTTGGGCCGAAGTGACTTGGTGTTCGGCCGCAATATTTAACAGGGTTGGGTCTTGCAAAACTTTGCCATAAGCCAAGGTCATATAGGATGTGACATCTATATTGTTCGTTTGCAGATAATTGACCAATTTTTGATTTTGCAAATATGGACTAAGTTCAATTTGATTGGTTGCAATATTTTCTAGCCCGATGTGATCAATGGCTTGTTGAGTGAGCTCAATATTAAAATTAGATACACCAATATGTTCAGTCAAACCTTGTTTTTTTGCTTCAAGTAAATGTCCCATTAATTCAGGAATATCGACTCCTAGAGCAGGTGCTGGCCAATGAATAAGTGTGAGGTTAACTGCATCAGTCCTCAATTTAATTAAACTGTCTTTTAGACTGGGTATTAGTTTGTCGGCAGCATAATTTTCAGTCCAAATTTTCGTGGTTAAGAAAATATCAGCTCGATTGACCTGACTTTCATGGAGTGCTTGGCCTACTTCTGCTTCATTAGCGTAAATTTGTGCGGTGTCTACAGCACGATATCCTACCTCTAAGGCTGTTTTAACTGAATGAATGACAGTTTCACCTGCCAAACGGAAGGTACCGACACCAAATTGGGGAACAATCATCAGGAATTCTCTTTTTTGAATTGATGCTATTGTGCTGCTAATTTTAATGAAGAAAAATGCATGAGTTTGGAATATATTATTGATTAAAAATCACGAATTCGAATATGCAATGAAATCGACCATTGAGGAGCTGCAGGCTTTTACTGTTATTGTAGATAGTGGCTCTATTATCAAAGCAGCAGAAAGACTGGATCAGACAGCATCGGGTGTCAGCCGCGCATTACAGCGTCTGGAATCTAAATTAAATGTAACCCTGTTAGAACGAACAACCCGCAAAATTAAGCTGACGCAAGAGGGGCAATTGTTTTTAGCTAAAACACGGCGGATATTGAATGATTTGAGCGAAGCGGAAGATTCTCTGCTGAAATTAGATGCAGATACTTCGGGGTTAGTGCGAGTCGATTCTGCGATTTCGTTTATTCTGCATATGATCGTTCCCTTGATTCCAGAATTTAATGCACGTTATCCACATATACAGATTGAATTGGTGAATCATGATCAAGTGATTGACTTATTAGAGCATAAAGCGGATGTCGCAATTCGCTTTGGAAAATTAAACGATTCAAGTTTGCATGCAAAACTCATCTATAAGAGTCGATTGTGTTTGGTGGCGAGTCCTGAATATCTTCAGCAGCATGGACGACCGCAAAATGCTGATGAGCTAACAGCACATGCTTTACTTGGATTTAGTCAAATTACCCATATGAATACTTGGCCGTTCCAAGTCGCAGGGAAGCCCCTGACGATCCGACCCAACATCAAGGCATCAAATGGTGAAACACTACGGGAGCTTGCGATTCATGGGATGGGCATCGCTTGTCTTTCGATTTTTATGTTAGAAAAAGATATTGCAGAAGGGCGATTGGTACAATTTTTAGACGATCAAATTGAACCGCATGAACAGCTTATTCATGCTGTCTATTATCAACAAGAGCATTTACCGAAACGTGTTCGTTTATTTATTGAATATTTAGCTGAAAAATTACAAGAATAGTTGTGAGAAAAAACAGTGCATCGTCGGGTACAGATTTTTATTTACATAGAAACAATAAAAAACCCGACTTTTGCCGGGTTTTTTTGATCATTTGTTTGATAAAACTTCGATCTTAGTTCTCTAAGGCTGGTGTTGCAGCAGCAATGGCAGCAGCTACGGCGTCATCTTCAGACTGTGCAGAACCTGAGTTTTGTTTAGGTTGAGCAGCTTGTGCAGGTTTTTCTGCAGCTTTAGGTGCTTCTGCTTTTGGAGCTGGAGCTTCTGCAGGAGGAGTAGGTTCACGACGAATTTCAGTTGTTGTATTCGGTGTTTCTTCACGAATCACTTCAACTTGCTGTTGAGTCGTTTCTTCAACAACTGGTTGTTCTTCAACTGGTTCTAATTGTGTAGGTACAGATGCTGTTGGTTCAGATGCTGCAACTTCAACCTGTTCCTGTTCTTCTTCTTTTGGTGCTTCTTTTTTTACACATGCTGTAAGAAGTAGACCTGTTGCGATTGCACCGCAGATTAAAAGTTTCTTATTCATAATTACACAAAACAAAAAAGTGTGGATTGGATAAATGCATTATAACAGCAAATAAGAATATAGAAATGATAAGAACTTACTCTAAATTTTTATGATAATTGCTGTTACAATAGCCAATTGTTAATTGTTCTATGAATTGATGCGGAATGACTTTGCTTTCTTGGTACAGAGTAAAGTAAAATCGCACAACATTGTAGGCCAATTTAGGCTCCATTGTACGAGAAACTTAATGACCCATTTTATTTTCGTTACTGGTGGTGTTGTATCATCACTAGGTAAAGGTATTTCAGCCGCATCAGTGGCTGCGCTTTTAGAAGCCCGTGGTTTAAAAGTAACCATGGTAAAAATGGATCCATACATTAATGTCGATCCAGGGACTATGAGTCCATTCCAACACGGTGAAGTTTTTGTCACAGAGGATGGTGCTGAAACTGACTTAGACTTGGGTTATTACGAACGTTTCTTGCGTCGTGCGAAAATGACCAAACTGAACAACTTTACTTCAGGACGAGTGTACCAAGATGTCTTGAATAAAGAACGTCGTGGTGACTACCTCGGTGGTACAGTTCAAGTTATTCCACATATTACTGACAATATTAAAGAACGTGTTCTTCGCGCAGGTGAAGGCTATGACGTTGCGATCGTTGAGATTGGCGGTACAGTAGGTGACATTGAATCTCTCCCATTCATGGAATCTGTACGTCAACTTATGGTCGAACTAGGTCATAAGCGCACAATGTTAATGCACTTAACTTTACTCCCATACATTAAGTCAGCTGCTGAATTAAAAACTAAACCAACTCAACACTCTGTAAAAGAGCTTTTGTCGATTGGTATTCAACCAGACATTCTGATCTGCCGTACAGAGCATGATGTTGATGCTGACACTACACGTAAAATCGCGTTATTTACGAACGTTGAAGCACGTGCAGTTGTGGTATGTAAAGATGCGCGCTCAATTTACCAAATTCCACGTACTTTCTATGAGCAAAACGTTGATGATTTAATCTGTGAACGTTTTGGTTATAACGATCTTCCAGAAGCTGACCTTACAGACTGGGATAACGTTGTAGATGCATTACTGAACCCTGAATACACTGTTCGTGTAGCGATGGTTGGTAAATACGTTGAACTTCCAGATGCATACAAATCTGTAAACGAAGCACTTTTACATGCGGGTATTCAAAACCGTGTGAAAGTTCAAATTGACTACGTCAATGCAGAAGAACTTGAAAGCCAAGATGTAAACGACGTATTAAAAGACGCGGATGCAATCTTAGTGCCGGGTGGTTTCGGTGAACGTGGTACAGAAGGCAAAATGAAAGCGATTCGTTTTGCACGTGAAAACGGTGTGCCATTCCTTGGTATCTGTTTAGGTATGCAGTTGGCTGTGATCGAATATGCACGCAACGTTGCGGGTATTAGCGATGCAACTTCAACTGAATTTAACCGTTCTACAAAATCACCATTGATTGGTTTAATCACTGAATGGTTAGATGAGCGCGGTGAAGTTCAACAACGTAATGCAGATTCTGACTTAGGCGGCACAATGCGTCTGGGTGCTCAAAAATCTGAATTGGTTGCAGGTACAAAAACTGCACAAGTTTACGGTTCTGAAGAGATCGTTGAACGTCATCGTCACCGTTATGAAATGAACAACCGTTATATCCCAATGCTTGAAGAAAAAGGCATGAAGATTTCAGGTTATTCTCCAGTACAGCGTCTTGTTGAAACTGTTGAAATTCCTGAACATCCTTGGTTTATTGCTGTACAATTCCATCCGGAATTTACAAGTTCACCACGTGATGGACACCCATTATTCGCAGGCTTTATTGATGCTGCTAAAAAGCAGTACCAAAAAGCGAAATAATGTGTTTTTGACTAAACCAGGAAGAGTTTAAATGTCACAATTAAAACCACAGGAAATTGTACGTTTAGGCGATATACAAATGGCAAATCATTTGCCATTTGTACTATTCGGCGGCATGAACGTACTTGAGTCAAAAGACCTTGCTTTTGAAATTGCTGAAACCTATGTTGATATCTGCAAACGCTTGCATATTCCGTATGTGTTTAAAGCAAGTTTTGATAAAGCCAATCGTTCAAGCTTGAACTCTTTCCGTGGCCCAGGCCTGGAAAAAGGAATCGAGTGGTTAGCTGACATAAAAAAACACTTTAATGTGCCAATTATTACTGACGTACATGAACCATATCAAGCTGCGCCTGTTGCTGAAGTTGCGGATATTATCCAGCTTCCTGCATTTTTAAGCCGTCAAACTGACCTTGTTGAAGCGATGGCGAAAACTGATGCCATCATCAACATTAAAAAAGCACAGTTCCTCGCACCACACGAAATGCGTCATATTTTGCATAAGTGTTTGGAAGCAGGGAATGACAAACTGATTCTTTGTGAACGTGGTTCAGCATTTGGTTACAATAATTTAGTTGTAGACATGTTGGGCTTTGACATCATGAAAGAAATGAATGTCCCTGTGTTCTTTGATGTTACGCATGCGCTTCAAACGCCGGGTGGTCGTGCGGATTCTGCAGGTGGTCGTCGTGCACAAATCACGACACTGGCACGTGCAGGTATGGCGACTGGTTTAGCAGGTTTGTTCTTAGAAGCTCATCCAGATCCAGAAAATGCCAAATGTGACGGTCCATGTGCGCTACGCATGTCACAGTTGGAACCTTTCTTGGCACAGTTAAAAGAGCTCGATACCTTAGTTAAAGGTTTCGCAAAGTTAGACACACACTAATTCGATACACATTGATGCGTCACTTTTGACGCATCATTTTTATTAATCAACTGAGGAATTGTTCATGAGCCAAATCGTTGACATTCGTGCACGTGAAATTTTGGACTCTCGTGGTAACCCTACCATCGAAGCAGACGTAATCTTAGCCTCTGGCGTTGTAGGCCGTGCATGTGCACCATCTGGTGCTTCAACTGGTTCTCGTGAAGCTTTAGAACTTCGTGACGGCGACAAAGCTCGTTACTTAGGTAAAGGCGTTAAAACTGCGGTTAACAACGTTAACACAGTAATTCGTGATGCATTGTTGGGTAAATCAGTATTCGAACAAAAAGACATTGATAACACAATGATCGCGCTTGACGGTACTGAAAACAAAGAAAAATTAGGTGCGAACGCAACTTTAGCGGTATCGCTAGCTGCTGCACGCGCTGCTGCTGACGAAAAGAAAATTCCACTTTTTCAATACATTGCAGACCTTCGTAATAACAGCATTTTGACTATGCCTGTTCCAATGATGAACATCCTAAATGGTGGTTCACATGCAGACAATAACGTAGACATTCAAGAATTTATGATTGAGCCAGTTGGCTTCACTTCATTCTCTGAAGCTTTACGCGCTGGTGCTGAAATTTTCCATTCTTTAAAATCAGTTTTAAAGAAACAAGGTTTAAATACTGCTGTTGGTGATGAAGGCGGTTTTGCACCGAACCTTCGTTCTAACGAAGAAGCAATTACAGTAATTCTTGAAGCAATTGAAAAAACTGGCTACAAAGCAGGTTCTGATATTATGCTTGCGCTTGACTGTGCATCTTCAGAATTCTACAAAGATGGTCAATACATCCTTGCAGGTGAAGGCAATAAAGCATTCACAAGCAACCAATTTGCTGACTACCTTGCTGGTTTTGCAAAACAATACCCAATCATCTCAATTGAAGATGGTTTGGACGAGTCTGATTGGGAAGGTTGGTCTTACCTCACTTCAATCCTTGGCGACAAAATCCAATTGGTTGGTGATGACCTATTCGTTACGAATCCTAAAATTCTTCAACGTGGTATCAATGAAAAAGTGGGTAACTCGATTCTGATCAAGTACAACCAAATCGGTACGTTGACTGAAACTCTAGATGCAATCTACCTTGCAAAAGCAAATGGTTACACTACAGTAATTTCACACCGTTCTGGTGAAACTGAAGATTCAACTATTGCGGATCTTGCAGTGGGTACAGCAGCGGGTCAAATCAAAACTGGTTCACTTTGCCGTTCTGACCGTGTAGCGAAATATAACCAATTACTTCGTATTGAAGAATTGACTAATGCAGCATATCGCGGTAAAGCTGAGTTCAAAGGTTTGAACTAAGCAGATCATGCTATCTATGTTAAATGTATTTGACTCCAAAGCGAGTAAAGCATTGTTGGGCCTTGCGATCTTTTTGATCGCAGGGTTTCAATATTTATACTGGTTCGGTGAAGGTGGTTATCATCAACATCAACAACTGAGTCAGAAAATACAACAACAAGTCGAACTCAATGACGAATTAAAAGAACGAAATCGCGTGCTTGCCGCTGAAGTATACGATTTAAAAAATGGCGTTGAAGCTATTGAAGAGCATGCTCGTCTTGATTTAGGTTTAATTAAACCGCATGAAACTTTCGTGCAGATGAGTACGATCAGTACTCAGTACAAACCAATTTATATTGATCCAAACGCAAAAGTAGACCTACGTACCAATGAGTCAGAACCAGCCGAACTTCCACCCGAACCTTAAATTGTGGGCTATTATTCCTGCTGCTGGTTCAGGAAGTCGATTTTCTAAAACTGAACTAAAACAATATCAAAACATTGCGGGTCTAACTGTGCTTGAACACACAGTTGCACGTCTCAACCAATTGCCGTTGATGGGTTATGTATTGGCTATAGGCGAGCAAGATAATGTTGCGCAGACCTTGGCACTCACTAATCAAGAGAAGGCTCATTTTTGTCTAGGCGGTGCAGAGCGTGTGCATTCTGTACTCAATGCACTGCAATATCTATCTAAGATTGCCAATGATGATGATTGGGTATTTGTTCATGATGCAGCACGACCATGTGTCTTGCAGTTGAGTTTAGAAAATTTAGTTCAATCGGCAGTAAATTCTGAGCAAAGTGCGATTCTCGCCATTCCAGTGCGCGATACTTTAAAGCGAGTTGAAGCGGCGCCACTTATATCAACAACGGTAGATCGTTCAACTTTATGGCAAGCGCAGACACCACAAATTGCCAAATTGGGTGTGCTGAAAAATGCCATTGAACAAGCGCTTGCCGCTGGTGCGACCATCACAGATGAGGCTAGTGCTTTAGAATTTATCGGTGAGCATGTCAATGTCGTCCAAGGTCGTTCGGACAATATTAAAATTACCTATCCAGATGACTTGGAATTGGCACGTTTAATTTTAGCGTCTCAAGTTAATAGATGATTATTTCAAGGAATATTTAAGGGACAGTGATTTTTACTGTCGCTTTAATCTATAATTCCCGCATCCTTTTTAGATCTGTTTCGCAATGATCCCTTCTCAACAGTATCGTTTTTTACGTCAGTCATTACGCGATGGCCGCAGTATAAAACACGATTCTTCTCGATGGGCTAAACTTCATTTAGACCCGTGGTTACTTTGCTTCTTGGTACTCAATGCAATATTGGGGCTGATGGTTGTCTATAGTGCGACCGCGGAAGATTCGGGAATGGTACTACGCCAAGCCACAAGTTTTGGTGTGGGCTTTATTGTGATGCTGATCTGCGCGCAAATTCCACCCAAAGTTTACCAATCTATGAGTCCGTACTTATATGCCATCGGTATATTTTTACTGTTGTTGGTTTTGGTCATTGGTGAAAAAAGGATGGGGGCGAAACGCTGGATTAGCTTGCCGGGTATCGGCAGTATGCAGCCGAGTGAGTTTATGAAATTTGCCATGCCACTCATGATGGCGTGGTATTTTGCGCGAAAACCTTTTCCACCGAAATTTTTACAAATCGTCGGGGCATTAATTTTATTATTGATTCCATTTGCATTGGTCGCTTTACAGCCCGACTTGAATATTGGTTTGATTATTCCAGGTATTTTTGTTTTATTTTTAAGTGGAATGTCTTGGCGTTTAATTGCAGCTGCTTTAACCGCCTTTGCGATTGCAGCACCTGTACTCTGGATGTTCTTTTTGCAGGAATATCAGAAAAAACGTGTACTGACGTTATTTGACCCTGAATCTGACGCGCTTGGTGCAGGTTGGAATATTATTCAGTCTAAAATTGCCATTGGCTCAGGTGGTTTAATGGGTAAGGGGTATACCGAAGGGACACAGTCGCATTTGGGTTATCTGCCAGAGCATCATACTGACTTTATTATGTCGACCTATGCAGAAGAATTTGGCTTTATTGGTGTTTTCCTTTTATTTAGTTTGTTTACAGCAATTATTGTTCGCTGTTTGATTATTGGACTAAATTGCTTCCATAATTTTGGACGACTTTATGCAGGAGCGATAGGATTAACTTTCTTCTTTTTTGTATTTTTAAACTCGGGTATGGTCAGTGGGATTTTACCGGTAACAGGTGATCCACTACCGTTGATGAGTTATGGTGGTACAGCCGTAATTGCGATGCTCGCAGGAATGGGAATTGTGATGTCGATTCATACGCATCGCTAAGCATTAATGTAAACGGAATAATCAAGCCGGACCAATGTCCGGCTTTTTTTATGCGCTGGACGTACGGGAAAATGCTGTAGCAGAATGTATTGAGCAGTCCGTCAGGCCGTAAATCAATGTTTCTGTGCAGATGATTGGCAGGTCGAATGCCTTGGTTGTAGTTGTTTAAGCTATGGCGGACTGGCCGGCCAGCGCTCATAAGCGCCCGCAAGTATAATCTGTCAGTATCTGGGCAGGCGCCGGCTAAGCGGATAAAAACAGCCGGCTTCATGCCGGCTTTGGGTTTAGTTGAATAACTGATTGATTTTTCTGGCTATTTCTTTGTTGTAAATTCGATAGTCGCTGATGGCATAGGGGCTGAACAGGGCATATTTGCAGCTGGTGCTGGAACCGTTTTTGGCGGCAGCGGTGCGGCAGTTCAAGATGGAAAAGACCTTCGCGTCAGCCGATTTAAGCTCAAATGAGCTTAAGTAAATTTTTTCATTGGCAATATCCTGAGTAGTAACGGTATAGCCATTTTTTACTAGCACATTGCTGAGGCTGGAAATCGTGCGTTTGCTGCTGACTGTCAGCGCATCTTCATAGCCGAAGGTTTTAATCAGGGTTGCAGTGTTCAGCTGCTCGGCATTTTTAAATAATTCCGGCGCTGCGTTTTTGATAAAGAAGCCGAAGTCTTCTGTGCTGATATCGGCCGTAATAGGCTTGAAGGTCATGCGTACGCCATCACTCAGCCTGTCGTATGCGACGCGCATCTGTATATCTGCGCAGGAACTGGAGTCGTTGGCGCTGCGGCGGTGATCAGCGCTGACCGTATTGCAGACTTTTATTTTAACCCGGTCTTGCGCCAGGCGCCGGAATTGCGCGTCATAAATATGATGCACACTCCAGTAACGGTCTTGTTTTAACTGGTTAAAGAACGGGGCATTGCTGATCAGCCCTTTGTTTAAATCCAATTCATTATAAGCCGAGAGCGGTACTGTCAGGGAAAAACTGTTCAGTTCTGGATTGAGCTGGATATGCTGGGTTTTAGGCCCGAAGCCGCCTAGCACATTTTGATAGAGGCTGCCGCGTTCCCCTGTGACTTGGCAGCCGGATAGCCCGGCTGCTGCGGCAAGAAACAATAATGTTTTTTGCATATTTTGATTTTTTCTATAGATAACGATTATTCGAAATTGAAGCTGACGTCAGAAGCCGTGTTTGGAGACGGATGCTGGAAAATACGCTCGTTCTGATGGTCAAAGTAAACTTTCCAGCTGTTTTTGATATTTTTGCACTGGAATAAGCCGTAGTATTTTTGCAGATTCGGTGTAGACAGCACCTCAGAGCCTTTATAAGGAATCAGCGGTGATGGATGGCTTTTAATTTGTACAAATTCACCGCCGTCACGCGCACAATAGGTGTTTGCGCGTTCCCACATAATGGTGCCTGCACCGTAAGATACGTTATTCATGGTGATGGTGCGCGGATTTTTATACTTGGCTTGGAAAAATTCCTGCACCGTCGGATACTGTTCAAAATCCTTATCTGTCAGCTGCCCCAAGGTATTCCATTTATCAATAGCTTTTGACAGCCATCCTTTTTTTGCTTCTTCTGCAGATGCGTAAGTACTGGCAATAATGCATGCTGCAGCTAAAAAGGTTTTAGTTTTCATTATATAACTCCAATTCAGGTGCAGAGCATGCTAAAGGCCATGCAGCGGCGATGCAACTTTGCGGGCGCTAATATGTATAATCAAATGTTAGAAAATGTTTAATTTTTAATAAAAATTTATAATATTTTGTTTTATTAATCTGCATTGAAAAATCAGCGCTTTAAGGCAAACATAAAAAAAGCCCTCAATTGAGGGCTTTATTTAGATATTAATTAATGTAGGAACCACGTGTAATAGCCCCACAACATTAGTGGCCAAGCGAGGAAGGGGCTAAAAAGCCATTTCCAGAACCAATGGTGTGGTGTAAAACCCACACCATGCACAAAACCACCTGAAATACCTATCATGATGAACATCAGCGCTCGATGGCTATATCCACCATTGTCATCCAGCATGGCAGCAGGATGTACAAGTAACACGGCTGCCAAAGGAAAAGCTAACAGGCAGGAAATGACCATTGCAAATTTATTTGGCTTCTTTTCTACAAGTGATTTTTCTACAGCAGCATCAGTCATTTGTTATTCCTCATCTAGATCTTGATGATGTTCGATGTAAAGCGCACTAAGTACACCTGCAAAACATGCCATCAAAATACCGAGAATCCAAGCAAAATACCACATCGTCTTTTCTCCTTAGACACAGCCTTAGTATAGGCTGTGTGAATTCTCTTCAATATGTTTGTTTGTGACCACACCCCACATCTTGTAGTAACACCAAGTTGTGTAGCACAGGATAATTGGGACAAAAATACACGCGGCAACTGTCATCACAGTCAGGGTGTTTTTACTTGATACCGCATCCCACATAGTCAAACTTACAGTTGGGTTGATGCTCGATGGCATAAGGAAAGGGAACAATGCAAAACCAGCAGTTAAGATTGCGCCAATGACTGCCAAGCTTGAACCAAGGAAGCTAAAACCTGCTTTACCTTTACCTGCGGCAAGGATGATGATCAAAGCACCTAAAATTGCCATGATTGGCGCAATCATAGTAATAGGATAAATACTATAATTGTTCATCCAACCTGGATTGGCATTGGTGATCACTTCTTTAGCTAAAGGGTTAGCAACGCCATTCGTGTCAAACGGTTGAGCTAATGTGTAGCCTTGGATATTACCGAAGTATAACCATGCGCCAGCCAGTAAGAAGCAAACCAAGAATACGATACCCATAAGCTGAGTCGCTTTTGCAGAGCGTGCACGTAGGTCGCCGTCTGTACGAAGCATAAGCCATGCACCACCGTGTGCGCAAAGCATAGATAAACTCACGATACCGCAAACTAAAGCAAATGGGTTAAGCAGTGCAAAGAAGCTACCTGTATAAGTTGAGCGAACAGTTTCGTCCATAGTGAATGGAACACCAAGGAACATATTACCAAATGCAACACCAAATACGAGGGCAGGAACGGCACCACCAATTGCTAAACCCCAGTCCCAAGAATTACGCCACTTGGTATTTTCGAGTTTAGAACGGTAGTCAAAACCGACTGGACGTAAGAAGAGGGCGAAGAGTACCAGTAACAGTGCCCAGTACATGCCTGAGAATGCAGTTGCATATACCATTGGCCATGCTGCAAAAAGTGCACCACCGGCAGTAATAAACCAAACTTGGTTACCGTCCCAGTGTGGGGCAATCGTATTGATTGCCGCACGACGTTCTTCGTCTTTTTTACCTACGAATGGCATGATCGCCATTGAGCCCATATCGAAGCCATCGGTGAGGGCGAAGCCGATCAGTAGGACACCGACTAAGACCCACCAAATGATTTTGAGTAATTCATATTCGATCATGCTTGAGCCTCCTCATTTGCCTTTTTTGCAGCTTCAAGTTTCTCGAAGTGGTATTTACCAGTATGTAGAGAACTTGGGCCAAGGCGTGAGAATTTAATCATTAAGTACATTTCAATGATCAGCAGTACAGTGTAGAACGCTGCTAATGCAAGGATAGAACCCCATACATCACCTGTACTTAAGCTAGAAGCTGAAAGATGTGTAGGTAGAACTTCACCGATAGTCCAAGGTTGACGACCAACTTCGGCAACATACCAACCTGTTTGTGCAGCAATCCAAGGTAAAGGTAGAGCAAACAAAGCAAACTTTAATAACCAAGGTTTGTTTTCTGCATTACGTTTACCGACAGCAAAGGTAGCAAGTACGAACAGAAGGAGCATTAAGAAGCCAGAAGCAACCATTGCACGGAATGCCCAGAACAAGCTTGGAACATGTGGAATAGTGTCTTTTGCAGCAGCTTTGATTTGTTCGTCAGAAGCATCGACAACTTTGTCTGTGTATTTTTTCAGAAGCAGACCATAACCCAAGTCTTTTTGAGACTCAGCAAATGCTGCTTTAAGTTCAGGAGACGTATCGCCTGCACGAAGTTGTTCTAACTGTGAGTAAGCCACCATACCGTTACGAATACGCGCTTCGTGTTGTACGATCAGGTCTTTAATACCTGTCACTTCTTTATCAGTTGAACGTGTTGCGATAATCCCCATGACATAAGGAATTTTGATCGCGTAGTCAGTAGACATGGTTTCTTTATTTGGAATACCAAACAAAGTAAATGGCGCTGGAGCTGGGTGAGTGTCCCATTCAGCTTCAATTGCAGCAAGTTTAGTTTTTTGTACGTCACCAATTTCATAACCAGATTCATCACCTAGTAAGATCACTGAAAGTGTAGACGCTAAACCAAAGATAGCAGCGATAGCGAATGAACGACGCGCAAATGGCAAGTCACGCTTTTTCAATAAGTAGTAACTTGAAATTGCCAGTACGAAAATAGCACCAGTCACATAACCTGCAGATACGGTATGTACGAATTTAACCTGAGCCACAGGGTTGAAAATCAGTGCGCCGAAGTCCACCATTTCCATACGCATAGTTTCATAGTTAAACGCGGAACCAACAGGGTTTTGCATCCAACCATTTGCCACTAAAATCCATAGTGCGGACATGTTCGAGCCAAGTGCAACTAACCAAGTGACAGCCAAATGCTGAACTTTAGATAGGCGATCCCAGCCGAAGAAGAATAAACCAATAAATGTTGATTCAAGGAAGAATGCCATCAGACCTTCAATGGCTAATGGTGCACCGAAAATATCACCAACATAGTGTGAGTAATACGCCCAGTTAGTACCGAACTGAAACTCCATGGTCAAACCAGTAGTAACACCTAATGCGAAGTTAATACCGAAGAGTTTTCCCCAGAATTTAGTCATGTCTTTATAAATTTCTTTGCCAGAAATCACATAGGTGGTTTCCATGATGGCAAGAATAAAAGCCAGACCTAAAGTCAGTGGAACAAAAATAAAGTGATACATCGCGGTCATTGCAAATTGGAACCGCGAAAGATCGACCACGCTTTCAGAAATCATCAACGTGTCTCCTTGATTTGGGAAGGACTGCCAGCAATATGCTCGGCAACTTGATTGTCAAAGTTTTTAGGGATAGTAGGGGCGTCGAACCAGATGTTCTTAATGATCATTAAAATAATCACTTTAATTATTAGTATTGCGGTTATTTCTCTGACCACACGACGATTTAAATCTTTGAATTTTAAGCTCATGGAGATAAGCCTATTCTTAAAACTTGTACTATATTATTAACAAATATATACAAAAAGCAAATAGGTTGAACAGTTAAAATAAAAATATATTATTAAGCATAGTAAATACAAAGACTTATTGTGTTTGATAGTTAAAAAATAAACTAATTTTTTATTTTAAATACTTGACTAAAACACTTGTGTTTAAATATTTTAAATCCGACTAAAACGCTTATATTTATATTTTAAATTCTGACTAATTTACTATATTTACTAAAAGTTATATTGTTAATAATGAGAATCTTTATTGAATGAATAAGATTTGTATTTATTATTTTTAAGTTTAGCTAAATAAATCCGTTGTTGATGTGGTGCTAGTAAACGATCGTTATACGGATGATATTGAATAGGCGTGTCTAGTTTTTTTAATTGTTTTTATAAACCACTGATAAATGATGAAATTAGCTTATTTTAGTTCTGAGACATTAAATTTGAGTAAAAAAAAGACATACCGAAGTATGTCTTTTTGGGGAGATATTGTAGCTTAGAAGTCGTAACGCAGACCAAGAGAAAGTGCAGTTGCATTTTCATCACCGATCCCTGCGATACCGTTACCGAAGCTACGACCTTCTTTCCAAGGGTTGAGTTTAGAGTTTTTGTCGTTAAGCACAGTTGCTAGGTTGCCATATACGCGTAAAGTGCTATCCAACTTATGTTCTACACCCACACCGATCAAGCTTGCATTAGCATCATCAGCATCTACATCACGGTAGAAGTATTCACCGCGTACTGACGTTTTAGGCGTTACTTTATATTCGCCAGCTACACCAAAAACTTGAGCATCTGGGTTGGCTGTATCGTTGTCGTGTTTCGCAATTTGGTATAAAGCACCCAAGTTAAATTCTTCAGTTAACTTATATGCACCAGCAATACGGAAGGCATCACGACTTGCGCCACCTGCTGCGTTTGCTGCATTTTCATCATACTTTTCGTAAGCTGCTGCAAAATCAATAGGACCTTCTTTATAAGTTAGAGCAAGGTCATAGGCTTTGTTATCATCTTTGCCTTCGCCATCTGCTTCACGGTCAATTTGTGTACCTGAATGCATCGACATTGCAGCTAATACATTGAAACCACCGCCAAATTTTGGCGATTTATATTCAATGGTGTTTTCATTACGTTCATCAAATTTTAAGTTGCCTACACGTGTTACGTTACGAACGTCACCAACCATGTCACCGAAGAAGTTCACAGGGCTACGTGCGACTTTAAACGGGCTGTCAAAACGACCTACACGTGCTTGTCCATAAGTCGAACTTTTTAAACCCACGAATGTGTCACGTGTTGAAAAATCTACGCCTTTGCTGTCTTGGCTACCGCTTGCAAAGTTTACTTCTTGCTCAATTTGAGCGAATACGTTGAGGTCATCATTAATTTTTTGATCTACTTTGAAGCCTAAGCGTGAAGCGTTAGAAGAAAGACCAACTTCGTTGTAATCTTTACCATCATCTAGATAGTCAAGAGAGACATGTGCACGGCCATAAATTTTTACATCAGCAGCAGATGCCATCATTGGTGTAAGAATTGTTGCCCCGATTGCTAATGCACATAGATTTTTTTTCATTTGAAGCTCCAGAAGACTTTTCCAGTCATATCAATATGTTTTATCAGTAGCTTGGCTAGAAGTAATTTCGCTATCTAATGGCGCTAAGTATTCATTACAAATAAGACAGTTCTATTAAGGAAATATTTCAAAACGGTGAAAGGTGATTTTTGGTTTAAATTGTATTTTTATTTATAAAGATTGATATTTATTAAATACTTATGGTTATTTTTAAATATTAAATTTTGCAGTTAAAATGACTTGGCACAATATTCTAAACATAAAAAAATGGAGCCGAAGCTCCATTGATCATCACTTTAAACTCAATTGGACTTAAAGTGCTGCTTTGATTTTTTCGCCAATAGCTTTAATTTTTTCCATGTCGCCCATTTGTGCGGCATGTTTACCTAATTCATGGACTGAAGTCGGAATTAGGTGGAAATGCACATGCGGAACAGTTTGACCCGCAGCAGCACCAGACAACTGCATCAATACGATACCTTTCACGTCTAAGGCTTTCTCCATTGCTTTCGCAACTTTTTGGACAATCTGAATGGTATAAGCAGCCGCTTCAGGATCTAAATCAAGTAGCGTAATAGCAGGGGTTTTAGGAATTACGAGCGTATGACCTTCGGCCTGTGGCATGACATCCATAAAAGCGAGTACTTGATCATCTTCATAGACTTTAAACGCGGGAAGTTCTCCACGTAAAATCCGAGCAAAAATATTTTGATCATCATAAGTCATTGCTAAATTCCTTGAGCGAATTGAATCGTAATTATTTACAGTTCAATTCTTTCTGACGATCTTTGATCGCGTCAAGTCGTTGTTGCTCTTTTTCTGAAAATTTAGGCTTAGTTGTGTAGCAATTGTCATTGCCAAACTTCGCTTTAGCGTCAGGATCTTTAAAGCAGAAACCTTTCGATGCATAAATCACGTCATGGTCATTTTTCAACTTTTGGCATTCTTGCTCAGATGCTAAAACAGCAGTAGAAGCCCCGATTAAAGTTACAGCACCTAGCAAAGTTGCGAGGGTAAATTTGTTCATGCGAGTTTCCTCTGTCATTTGTAACAATGTGTGTTATGACACTAGAGTACAATATGATGGTTATTTATCGTTATTCAATGGCGAGTTATTACTCAATTGTAATTTTACTCCATTTTTCATACATAATCATAGCGCTTGAAAAATCACTGTTTTCTTCAGCTTGATCGCTTGCTGCTTGGATTAAATTTTGCGTCAAAGAGAGCACCGGTGCTGAAAGTTTTGCTTGTCGCACCAGATCAACAGCAATTCCCGTATCTTTTGCAAGTAATGGAAGTGCAAAGGTTAATGGGAAGCTACGATTCAGTACGCGCTGCGGTAAAACTGTTTCAGTCACATTACTTTTACCGCTCGACGCATTAATACAATCGAGTGCTTCATGTAAGTCCACGCCATGCGCTTTTAAGGTGGTGAATCCTTCAGCAACTGCACAAAGATTTACAGCCATTAACATGTTGTTTACAGCTTTAACAGCAAAACCCGCACCCGGTTCACCCACATGTTTAATCAGTCTGCCAAATGTTTGGATCGCAGGTAATGCACGTTCAAAGGCTGCTGCGTCACCACCAATCATGACGGTTAATGTTCCCGTTTCAGCGCCAATGGTTTGTCCACTCACAGGGGCGTCTAAGAATGAAACGTTTTGTTGCTTTAAGGCTGAAGCGAGTTTTTTTGCAGATTCTGGCACACCGCTGGTACAGTCGACCCAAATCGAGCCTGATTTCAGCGTCACACTCGCAATTAAATTTTCAACATCTTGGCTGATGGGTAGGCAAGAAAAAATAATGTCCGCTTGTACTGCTTGTTCTAAAGCAACCGCTTGCGTACCAAATTCAGCAGCATGTTGCTCTGCCTTGGTAAAGTTTCGATTCCAGACATAAACCGTGTCGAACTGTTTTGGTAGGTGCGCTGCCATACGGGAACCCATTGCGCCCAATCCAATAAATGCAACTGACTGAATCATCTTTACTTTACCCTCTAAATTTTTATTTCAATAAACTGGATCTTTGTGTAAGCCACTGGGTCAAAGTTGGCCAAAATTGATTGGCACTTTTTTGACTCGACATCAGGCCGAGGTGACCACCGGGAATGAGAGTAAACGTGACATCTTGACTACTTGTCAATTCGCCTAAAGGACTTGCTGCATCTGCCGTAACGATTTGATCGGTAGAACCCGCGCCAATTAACAATGAACAGTGGATATTTTTTAATTGAATAACTTTATCTTTCAATTGAATAATGCCGTTTTTAAGCGGATTTTGCAGCCAAACATTGAATACCATGTCTTGGTTAATGCCACCAGGATAGTCAATCATGTGATTGAGAAAATCGCCCATGGTTGCATGTTCATACAGATCATGCAGATTATCTAAGTTGGAAAGAAATTGTTTTTGGCTTTTGAACCAACCCATTGGATCGACGATTTTAAAGCCAATCGCATTGAGCACACCCGGTGTATGGATAAAATGTTTAGGGATTTTCCCGGTGTAGACCGTATCTTGTAAATTCTTACTACGTGAAAGCAAGCGATTGGTTTTTTGAAATAACTTTCCGATACGACCTGAGGCATAGCTATCTATCGGCGCGCCCATCACCATTAGATTTTTAACATGTTCAGGTTGATGTAATGCGGTATACAGCGTGACAAAGACTCCAGCCATACTCCAACCATGTAGCGAGATGTATCGACTATCTGCATGCTGAGAAATTTGATCAATACAATGTGGAATCACATCATCAATAAACGATAGAAAATTTAAGAATCGATCTTGATAGTTTAATTTTCCCCATTCCAGCAAATAGACATCAAAGCCACTGTGTTGAAAATGTTTCACCAATGAGCGATATGGATACAAATCATAAATCGCCATATTGATGGCCAGTGGTGCAACAAACACTAAGGGTTCTTTGTATTTACGATCAGGCGAAGCGTAATACCGAACTTTTGCATGTTTATATTCAGTAATTACTTCATAGGGTGTCGATTGAGAAAGGACCAGCGATTTTGCATTAAACACACGTGTAGACAGGTGTTTAATTTTCTTTTGCTGCGCTAGAAATTTCTGTTTGAAAGGATGCATAACTGTCAATTGCCTAAGTCCTTGTAGGATTGGTCGAAGTCTAAGCGATAATTTCGTATTTTACCTTGACCTTAAATAGCTTGGACGCTCAAAATATTGGCAATTCTTCACAAAGGCAGTTCTTCGCGACTGAGTAATACAGATGAGCCAACAAGACGACATCGAATACCAATTAGAGACTTTAGCGATTCGTACAGGTCATACTCGTACTTTTGAGGGTGAACATAGCGAGCCAATTTTCCTGACTTCATCATTTGTTTGTGAAAGTGCAGCAGATGCCGCAGCAAAATTTTCAGGTCAAATTGAAGGCAATACCTATTCACGTTATACCAATCCAACTGTACAAGCTTTCGAAAAACGTTTAGCTGTTTTAGATGGTGCTGAAGCCGCAGTTGCGACAAGTTCGGGTATGGCAGGCGTACACGCGATCACTTTGGCATATTTGAAAGCTGGCGATCATGTGGTGTGTTCACGTGCTGTCTTTGGTTCGATCATTTCTCTGTTTGAAAAATATGTCATCAAATTTGGTGTTGACGTTACTTTTGTTGATTTGGAAGATTTAGATGCTTGGAAACAAGCGATTCGCCCAACTACACGCCTCTTGTTTATTGAAACACCGTCAAACCCATTGGCTCAAGTAGGGGATTTACAAGCCATTGCTGATATTGCACATGCGCATGGGGCATTATTTGCAGTCGATAATACTTTCTGTACACCGGTGTTACAGCAACCGATTAAATTAGGTGCGGACCTCGTGATCTACTCATCAACAAAATATATTGATGGTCAAGGTCGTGCGCTCGGTGGTGCTGTTGTAGGTAGTGCAAAATTGATGGAAGAGATTACAGGTGTTATTCGTACACTGGGTAACTCGATGAGTCCATTCAATGCATGGATCTTCCTGAAAGGCCTAGAAACTTTAAGCTTACGTATGAAAGCCCACTGTGCAAGTGCTCAAACTTTAGCTGAATGGTTAGATGCACACCCGAAAGTTGAAAAAGTGTACTATGCGGGACTTCCAAATCACGAAGGTCATGAGTTGGCGAAAAAGCAACAAAAAGGCTTTGGCGGAGTTGTATCGTTTGTTGTGAAAGGCGAACGTGAAGGCGCTTGGACAGTGATTGATAATACCAAGTTCCTTTCTATTACAAGTAACTTGGGTGATGTAAAGTCAACAATTACCCATCCTGCAACGACTTCTCATGGCAGAATGTCAGCAGAAGCGAAAAAAGCAGCAGGGATTAGCGAAGGTTTAATTCGGGTATCTGTTGGTTTAGAAGATATTAATGATATTATTCGCGATCTTTCACGCGGTTTAGATCTTATCTAAAGTGAATTCATCAGTTTTGTTCGGAGATTTTTATGAACATTAATATGCTCATGCAGCAAGCTCAACGCATGCAAAAAGAAGTTGAGAGCAACATTAAAAAAGCCAAGGAAGAGCTTGCACAAGTTGAAGTTCACGCTGAAGCAGGTGGTGGTCTGGTTAAAGTTACTATGACTGCACGTCATGTAGTGAAACGTATCGAAATTAATCCTGAACTACTTCAAGATGATGCAGATATGATTGAAGACTTAATTGCAGCGGCAATGAATGATGCTTCACGTCAAGCTGAAGTGATTTCAGAAGAAAAACTGAAATCTGCAAACTCTGGTATGGGGCTTCCACCAGGTCTTTCAGGTTTATTCTAAGGAATACGTTGAATGTTTAGTGATCGTTTTGATCAACTTGTACAGGCATTGCGTATTTTGCCAAGCGTTGGGCCAAAGTCGGCTCAACGTATGGCACTGCACTTAATCATGAAAAATAGGGAGGGTGCTGTTGGTCTGGCACATGCCTTGACTGAAGCAACCAACTATATTCATGAATGTTCCATTTGCCATTCATTGACTGAAGATGAAGTATGCAATATTTGCATCTCTTCAGAGCGTGATGATCAGCTGCTTTGCGTGGTTGAATCTCCAGCAGATGTCATGGCAATCGAGCAAAGTGGCAGTTTTAGAGGGAAATATCATGTATTGGGTGGACATTTGTCACCACTCGATGGTATTGGCCCCGACGAAATTGGTATTCCATATTTAATTCAACGACTAAGTGATGGTAAAGTGCTGGAAGTGATCTTGGCGACCAATGCAACGGTTGAAGGTCAAGCGACAGCACATTATTTGGTTGAAGCGACCAAGCATTTACCAATACAAATGACCCGTATTGCACAGGGTGTACCACAGGGTGGTGAGCTTGAATATGTGGATAGCCATACCTTAAGTCAGGCCGTGCATAACCGAATGCGAATGAAATAACTATAGAGCGAAACTCGTTTCGCTTTGTATAAAATTCACCTAATTATTTATACTTAATAACGATTAAAGTTTTTGTTTATAATGAATAAAAAAGCCAAATAAAGGAAATAAGTCACTAAAATAACGTTTTTCCTTATAGATAAATAATATATATCAGTTAATATAAGCTCATAGAGCATCTAAAATTAGACTCAGCAACTTATGTATCAATTCATTCAAAATCAGCCAGATTTAAATTCCGTTTTAAATCTTATGGACCAAAGCTCGATTTACGGACTCGACACCGAGTTTATAAAAGTAGATACCCTGTGGCCCAAACTTGGACTTTTCCAAATTAATGTACAAAATCAAGTGTATTTACTTGATGGTACAACCCTCGATTTAAGCCAATTCTGGCAAAAATTATTTGCGGCTCAGCAAAACATTTTTCATGCTTGTAGTGAAGATATCGACCTGATTTATCACTATGCACAGCATAAGTCTTTAGAAAATGTCTTTGATACACAAGTTGGGATGTCATTTTTAGGGCATGGCTTACAAGTCAGCTATCAAAATGCCTTAAAAACCATGCTCGATGTCGATATTGATAAAGATCAGACTCGTTCAGATTGGTTGGCTCGCCCACTCAGTGCCGAGCAAATGAATTATGCAGCGAATGATGTACATTATTTAATGAATTTAAGCCAAACGATTCAAAACGAGTTGGCTGCGAAAAGTTTATTAAATTGTGTGCTTGAGGACTGCAAAAATTTAACTTATGAAATTGGCACTGAAACGCCGATCCATTTGTTGTATCACGATGTTGGTAATTATCGACATTCACGTCGACAGCTCATGCAAATTCAGCAATTGGTAGTTTGGCGTGAGCAAATGGTGAAAGCCTTAAATCAGCCACGTAGTTTTATTCTTAAAAACTCAACCATCATTGATATGGTAGAAAAAAATCCAAAAAATAATTTTCAATTGAGTGCGGTGAAAGACATTCGTCCGAACATTGTGCGTGAGCATGGTAAAATTATTTTAGATTTGTTGAAGTTTTTACCTGAACAAGCTGAATGGCCGCTGCGTATGGCACGTCCAATTCGTCATTCTTCTCAGGATATTGGTTCGCGCGTCGATACAGTCATTCAACGTGCAGTGCAAGAAACCTCTGTGCCTAAAGAAGTTTTAATGCGCAAAAAATGGTTAAATGCCTTGTATCAGCATGTGGTTTTTCATAATGATGAGCAGGATTTACCGAGCTACCTATTGGGCTGGCGCTATGATTTGCTGACGAAGCCTTTAATTGAAGTGCTGCATGCCGATGAAAGTTATCTTTCTGGTCAAATGAAAGTGTTGGAATAAGTTCTGATTGATTAAAGAACTATCACTTATACAAATTCACGACTGATGCGTTAATAAACACTAATGTATCAGTCTTTTTTTTGATGTATCCTTTGCCTTGCGTTTAATGAGTATTGATTCAATTATGTACTGTTCTATCTACAAATCGAGCAAAAAAGATGAAATGTATCTTTATATTGCTCATCCTGAAGTTAATGAAAACGAAACTGAAGCGACAGATCCGCTTGCAGTAATGCCTGATGCTTTACGTACAGCATTTGGTCGTGCCACATTTGTCATGGATCTAGAACTCAGTGAATCACGCAAACTTGCACGTGTGAACGTATTGCATGTACTAGATTCAATTGAAACAAAAGGATTCTTTATTCAGATGCCTCCAGAAGGTTTAATTGACCCAAATGCAGTTGAGCCAGAAGGCTTGCGCGGCGCTTAAGTTAATTCAGGAGTTGTGAAAATGAATGGTGTAGTATCGGTATTGGACTCAATTCCTGAAAGCAGTATTGCAATTACGGTTTACTTAGGTGGGGCTGTAATTGCTTTGTTGTGTTGGTATGGTCTGATGAAGCGCTTACCCAAAACGATCGGTGCCATTGGTTGGCTTATCGTATTTGCTATTTTATTAACACCAACCGTTTCTGAAGGTTCAAATGCAGCAATCGCACCTGCGATTTTTGGTTTGATTTTTGGTGTATTAACAAAAGATCAGCCATTGGTTTGGTTGAATCTATCGCTGATTCTCTTTGTGGTGGGTATTGGTTTAGTCCTTGGATATTTTTGGACAAAATACAATGCAGCGAAACCACAGCACGTTGTAAATAAGAAAATTTCACCGCTTTAAATAAAAAAATAAGGTTATGTCATGTCTGTTGAAACTCAACAATTTACTGGTACAGATCAATATATTGCGACCGATAGCTTAAAACTTGCAGTAAAAGCTGCACGTTCATTGCAAAAGCCACTTTTGGTTAAAGGTGAGCCGGGGACAGGTAAGACACTTTTAGCCGAACAAGTGGCTGAAAGTTTAGGCCTTAAGCTCATTACTTGGCATATCAAATCTACAACCAAGGCTCAACAAGGTTTGTACGAGTACGACGCCGTATCTCGTCTGCGTGATAGTCAGTTGGGTGATGACCGTGTTTATGACATCAAAAACTATATTAAGCCGGGTAAACTTTGGGAAGCGTTTACCAGTGAAGAACGTTGTGTGCTTCTAATTGACGAGATTGATAAAGCAGATATCGAATTCCCAAATGATTTGCTACACGAACTCGATAAAATGTCCTTCTTTGTGTATGAGACGGGGGAAACGATTACGGCAACACAACGTCCAATCGTGATCATTACTTCAAATAATGAAAAAGAACTTCCAGATGCCTTTTTGCGTCGTTGTTTCTTCCATTATATTGAGTTCCCTGACGAAGCAACCATGCGTGAAATCATCGATGTACATTTTGAAAATATTTCAAGTACCTTGGTTTCTGAAGCACTACAAATCTTCTTTAAATTACGTCAAATTCCGGGTTTAAAGAAACCGCCTTCAACCTCTGAGTTGATTGATTGGTTGAGTTTGCTGATGGCGGATGATATGCCAGAAGATATTTTACGAAATACGGATAAATCGAAATCAATTCCACCACTTTATGGTGCCTTGATTAAGAATGAACAAGATGTGCAATTACTTGAGCGTCTAGCATTTATGTCACGTCGTTAATTGATATCAATTCTATCAAAGATTTAAAAGCCGGTTATCCGGCTTTTATTTTGAGCATTAAAAAATATAAAGGTGAATTATGCAGACAAATGCATACGTATCTCGTGTACACATAGCTGTACCTAGGAGATTAAAGCCGACTGTACTTTTGTTGGCTGCGAGCTTGTATTTATCTGGGTATAGCTATGCGATGGATGATGCTCAGTTTGAACAGCAGCATCAACAGCTACTCCAGGATGCGTATTGGGCGCAAGTTGCAGAACATCAACTTAAAGAAAAGCTCATTGATCAATCAGATCATCTCGCAGCTCAAACGGCCATTCAACAAAAGGCCTGTGCTGCAACTGTACTCGAGCTGAAATACTATGATTTTGTGATCTTGAACCTAAGCGATTTTAACCGCTATAGAAACCATCAAGGTTTTCATAAAATCGTGTCTATTGAAAAGTTGCAGCAAGATCGTCTCGATGTTCAGCGCAAATATGAAACTCTTAAAAAATCACTTAAAGAAAGAAATGCAACTTGCGATTAAATCATGTCATTTACCTTTCTTTGGGTAGTAGGGCAATGTATATGAACACGCAGTAAAAGCTTTTGGCTTTACTTGTAGAGATCAATTTTTCATAATGGTATGCGTAAAGGCAAGACTCAGTTGCAGATGAAATAACAAGATCACATGCATTCACACTGGATTTGACCTCCTGATATTTAATTTTTATTGGATTTTATTCGCCTATGTTTGTGCGATTGTTTTATACCCTTCGAAAATACGGTGTTCCTGTTTCAACTCGTGAATTGATTGACTTGAACCAAGCGGTGGCAGCAGGGCTGGTCTTTGCAGATCAAAATGAATTTTATCAGCTTGCAAAAACAGTCATGGTCAAAGATGAACGTTACTTTGATAAGTTCGACCGTGCAATGAAGGACTATTTTGACGGTATTGCCACCTTTGATTTGGATGAGCTATTAAATCAGGTACATAAACTGCCAAAGGATTGGTTTGATCTTGAACTCATCGAAAAGCATCTAACACCAGAACAACGAGAAGAATTAAAAAAAGCCGGATCATTAGAAGAACTGATGAAAATGCTCGAAGAGCGTTTGCGCGAACAGCATAAAAAGCATCAGAGTGGTAATCGGATGATTGGGACGGGTGGTACGTCGCCGTTTGGTGCCTATGGCGACCATCCTGAAGGCGTGCGTATCGGTGGGCCTGGTCGTAAACGATCTGCGGTGAAAGTTTGGGAACAACGACAATACCGAAACCTAGATGATGAGCAGATTCTCGGAAGTCGTCAGATGCAGATGGCTTTGCGTCGTTTGCGTAAATTTGCCCGTCAAGGTGCAGCAGAAGAGCTAGATATCGACGGAACCATTCGTGAAACGGCCAAACAAGGTATTTTGGATGTGCAGTTGGTTCCAGAAAGACGTAACCGCATTAAAGTATTGATGCTGTTTGATGTGGGGGGGTCGATGGATTCACATATTGCCCAATGTGAGAAGCTCTTTACCGCTGCAAAAACTGAATTTAAAACCTTAGAATATTTCTATTTTCATAACTGTTTATATGACTATGTATGGAAAGACAATATTCGCCGTTCAAGCACGCGTATGAATACATGGGATCTATTCAACACCTATGGTCGAGATTACCGCGTCATCGTGGTTGGTGATGCAAGTATGGCACCATATGAGTTGAACTCGGCAGGTGGATCTGTGGAATATATGAATGATGAAGCAGGTCAGGTGTGGTTACAGCGCTTACGCAATCATTTTGATAAAACAGCATGGTTAAACCCAGAAGAAGAAAGTTATTGGCATTACACCCAAACCATTGCTGCGATTAAACAAATCTTTGAAGATCATATGTTCCCAATGACCCTCAAAGGTGTAGAAGATATGACGAAATATTTAGCGCGCTAAAGCGTTAAAAACGATACTTTTTCTTATCAATGATGTTTATATTACTTACTCCAATTTTGCATTGTTTCTTATTTTCAAAATTGGATAGTATTTAAAAGTCTTTGTTTTGCATACAACATGAAGGAAATATGATGGATCATCAAATTAATGGTATCGCATTACCTAATGAAGAAGGTTTCTTCGGTGAATACGGTGGGCAGTTCATTCCACCAGATTTAAAACAGGCAATGGATGACATTAATGTTGCTTATGAGCAAATTCGTCATACAGAAGAATTTCAAAATGAATTGAAAGAGTTGTTTGCAAACTATGTTGGACGTCCAAGCCCATTGTTTTATGCGAAGCGCTTGTCTGACAAATTAGGTGGTGCACAAATCTACCTCAAGCGTGAAGACCTCAACCATACTGGCGCGCATAAAATTAACCACTGCCTTGGCGAAGCCTTATTAGCAAAATACATGGGTAAAACCAAAGTGATTGCTGAAACCGGCGCAGGTCAGCATGGTGTGGCATTAGCAACGGCTTGTGCCTTGGTGGGTATTCCATGTGAAATTCACATGGGGCAAGTGGATATTGAAAAAGAACATCCAAACGTGGTGAAAATGAAGATTTTAGGTGCCAACCTAATCTCTGTTACTCGTGGTACAGCTACGCTCAAAGATGCAGTAGATAGCGCATTTGAAGAATATTTAAAAGATCCAACCAATTTTATTTATGCGATTGGTTCAGTGGTTGGTCCACATCCATTCCCGAAAATGGTTCGTGACTTCCAGTCAATTATTGGAGATGAAATTAAAGTTCAGACCAACGAGCGTTTTGGTGCAAATCCTGACTATGTGGTTGCATGTGTGGGTGGTGGATCCAATGCCGTTGGTGCATTTACAGCATTCCTCAATGACACCGATGTTAAACTTGTGGGTGTAGAGCCGGCTGGTCATGGCTTAGATACCAATATGCACTCTGCGACGTTGACATTGGGTAAGCCAAGTCAAATTCATGGCATGGCATGTTATGTCCTTGAAGATGAACAGGGTGAACCATTACCAGTGCATTCAATTGCATCAGGTTTGGATTATCCAGGAGTGGGGCCACAACATAGCTTGTTAAAAGACCTAGGCCGTGTTGAATATACAACAGCGACAGACCAAGAATGTTTAGATGCATTCATGACGCTTTCACGTGTGGAAGGTATTGTTCCTGCACTAGAAAGTTCACATGCGGTTGCTTGGGCAATTCGTGAAGCGCCAAAACTTGCTAAAGATGTGAAGATTGTGGTTAACGTTTCAGGCCGTGGCGATAAAGACTCAGACTATGTGGCTGAAAAATTAGGTTTAAATTAATTACTGCCATTAAAAAAGACTAAGCTGCTCATCATCTGTTGATGGTGCAAAAATCTTTTGCAGTTGTATAGCCCGATCTATATTCGAAGTATCCCAGTTTTTAACTGGGATATTTTTTTTGACATAATTTTTATAAAAAGTGTGGTTAACGCTTGATGTAATTGGAATTAACTCAGGATGTAGCGCATAAATAATAGCTTTTGCATCTAAAATTTCAGCGATAGAAGTAGCAATCTCCAAATTAATCGTACGTCGGTGGTATTGCAGCAGTTCATCGTCTTTCATAGAAGCCATCAAGCGTTCCAATTCTAAAATGATGGCATCAAGGTGGGCTAATTTATCTAAAGCAGGTTTCAACATAAGAAAGGAAATTGAGAAAAGTAATTAATTTATAATGTGTATGTCATTACATTTTGTGAATTATATGAAAAATTTTGATTTCTAGATTCCCCCCCTTAAACTTTATTAAGGGGGGATTATTGAGTTTAGCCAGAAATATATTGTTGAAGTTGTTCGATCAGTTTGCGTTGATCATCCATTGCTGCTTTTACAAGGTCGCCGATGGAGATTAAGCCAGTTAATTTCTGTTCCTCAACGACAGGTAAATGACGTAAATGGCGATCTGTCATAAGTTCTAAACATTCTTCGACAGTCGCTGCACTTGTGACAGTGATGACACTACCCGTCATAATCTCGCTGACAGAGGTATCGAAAGATGTTCTTTCCATCAGGGCGATTTTACGTGTGTAATCACGCTCAGACAAAATCCCAACAACTGTGCCTTCATGGGTCACAACGAGGGCACCAATGCCTTTTTGTGCCATCAGGGAAATGGCTTCGAGTACAGTCGCATCTGGAGTGATGGTGTAGATTTCTTGATAAGCTTTGTCTTTAAGTACTTGGGCAACTGTAGTCATATTTTCATTCCTTTATAGTAGTTTTTGTTTAATTTAAATTAGCGCGAAATTTGAAAAAAGCAAATACTTTTCAGTGCATGTTGGGGTCAAACATGCACTGAGGGTTTTATGCCATTTGAATCTTATTTTGGTTAAAAAAGAATAAACGCATTTGCGAGGTTGTGAGCTTGAGACGGATGTGGCTAGAGCTATGCAACGCAGGGATAACTTTAAGACGTGTTAATGTCGGTAATAGCGATGCCTCAAAATCTTGTGATGTAATGCGTCGTGGAGTGTAGTTGGGCCAATGCTTTTTGGCATATTTATGCGCTTGAATGCCATTTAGCCAAAACGGGAAGATAATATGATCTTGATCGCTGGTCATTGCCCAACCTTGTTGGTGGTAGAGACCCCAAAGGACTCCACAGTACATCATGGTTTTTAAAATACTAATTTTATAAAATAAATCTTTTGGAATAGGTTTATATTGCTTTAATTTAGACATCATATGCAGCGTGTTGTTGATGTTGCTCCTATTGTAGGAAATTCTTATGAAAAAGCTGTGTAAGCTTTGAACTTGATTGTAAGAATTTATGTAGTTAAAAGTTGAAGGGTGTAAAAAACGCCACTTTAGTGACGTTTTGTTATGCTTGCAAGGTGGCCATGTTCTGCCAATATTGCGCTTTGAGTGAGTCACGTTCTACGCGGAAGCCTTGATAATAAAGTTCAGCCAAAAATAACGCTGCTTTACCATGTCCAGCACGAGCTGCATCTTCCAATTCATGAACTGCATCGCTGAAGTTCATTTGAGATTGAATTGTGTTTACCGCATTTGCGTATACATGTTCGAGTTCATGTTGAGAGAATTGTTGAATCATATTTAACTCCTTATTCTAATTATGATCATTAAGGGCCCATTCTTTAGCCCTATTAACTAATTTAACTAAGTATTATTAAACTAATATTACAATTATCTTGAATTGTCAACTATTCACGTAAATATTTCTAATTTGCTATGGTTTACATGATTAAACAATGGACAATTGTTTTCGTGAGTAAAATACTATCATAAGAAGTTGTAGATAATAAGGAGAAGTAAAATGACAAGAGTTTTAGACGGTTTAACTTTAGATTATCCTCCGACATTAGCGCAAATTGTGGAGTTGGCACATCTACATCGTCGCAATCTTGATGAAGCAATTTTTCATCAAGAAATTCATTTAGGGGATTTTGGTTTGGCACAGCGCAAACGTGTATATGATTTCACACGGGATTTAGATAAGGGACAGCGCTTAGAATTTTACAATGCATATAATGGCGAATTACTCAAAATTGCCGATGATGATGATTTACATCCTGCGCATGCAGAAGGTGGAATGAGTATTTTTGCAGTATTTATCGTTTTGGCGATTATTGCATTAATTCTTTATTTTGCGGTGATACGTACCATTATTCAGTAAATTGTTTAGCTAACTCACAGACTGAAACAGTGGACTGATGCAGTTTTAAGCGCTGTGACTTGAACTTCTTGAACGTCAGCCATACACTACTTTGAACCTGAGGTAGTGTATGACTATTGATTTAGAAAAAATTATTCAATTCAAATCTAAAATACAGCTAGAGCAAATTTATAATATCTTTGTTTCAGTCATGATCGTGGTGATTTTGGTATTGGCTGTGATTGCCTTATATCGACCTATTTCTGTACAGCAATACCAAAACGTATCACGACTTGCGTTTCAGCAAAGTTATCCTGAAACTCAGGAAATGGCGATGTTGCTGAGACAGCAAGATCGCATCCGTGTGGGTGCTTATCTTAAATTGATGCATGCTTATCAGGTGGAGTCTGTACGGGCACATCAACTTCCGGCTTTGGCAGAGGAACAGCCTTAGTCGCAGGGATTATCTTGGTTGGAGTTGCTTGTACATTCTCCTCCAATATCTGCTGTACTTCATTTTTATCTAAGGTTTTACTGACCACAATCACCGTCATATTTTCAGGGTGCATGTAGGTACGAACCGCATTTTGTACATCAGCTACAGTTATTTTTTCCAATAATTTAGGGTACTGGGTCAAATAATCTGGGTCTTGTTGATAAAAGCCCAATAGACCAAGCTGTGCATTGATCGTTGCATTACTGCTGTAATTATTTGGAAAAGCACGCAGCATACCGGCTTTGGTTTCTTCCATTTGTTTTTGATCAATAGGCATTTTGACAAAATCATTAAAAGCCTTATGTGCCACTCGAATACTATCTATCAGCTGATCTTGACGTGTTCCATAGCTAAAGCTAAAGATACCGGGTGCTTGGCTAAAGCTAAATGCACTATAGGCACCATAAGTATAGCCACGTTTAACGCGAAGCTCTTGCATGAGGACTGAGTTAAAACCTCCACCACCAAACACTCGATTGGCTACTTCTAAGGCTAATCGATCTTTGTTATCGCGTGTCGTTCCTAAATGTCCAAATATGACGTTGGCTTGGGTGGAATTGTAGGGAAGATGGATAATATCAAAGCCTTGTTTTTCTTCTGGTTGTGCAAGCGCTTTGGCTTTTTCACCTTGGTTTAAGTTTCCAGAAATACGTTCTGCTAGGTTTTGCGCTTCTTTTTTGCTGAGTTTACCTGTAATGGCAATATTCATGTTTTGAGCAACTAAAAATTGATCACGAAACTTCTTTAAAATGTCTGGTGTTATTTTTTTGATACTGCCATTGGTTCCCGTAATCGGTTCTGCATAAGGATGTGTGCCGTATACAGCCCGATAGAAACGAATATTCATTAAGCGACTTGGGCTTTCTTGGAGTTGTTTCTGACCAGCTTGGTTATTGCTGAGTGCTAAGTTGAGACTGGAGTTTTTAAAAGTCGCATTTTTAATCACGTCCACCATCATACTTAAAGCAGGTTCTAATTTTTTAGGGTCTGACAATACGCGTAACCGAACGACAAACATATCTCGATGTGCTTGCACGCTAAATTGAGCACCTGTTTGGTCAAAAACCGAGGCAATTTGCGTTGCATTGTATTTTTCTGTGCCTTCATCGATTAAACGTGCAGCCATGTTGGCAACACCATACAAGCCTTTTCCGACTTCTTCATCACGAGCAGAACCTGCATTAAAGGTCAGTTGAATATCCACCATGGGTAGATCTTGCGATTCAACAAACAGGCTATTCACACCATTTCGGTTTTTCAGCACTTGAACAAGTGGAGCACGGTAGTCTTTATCAATCTGTAAATTCTTTAAACTTTGCAGCATGGGGATAGATTGTAATTGGCTCGGATTATCGTTGAGGTCAGGAACATTTTCCGTATATGTTTCTGCATGGAGGATTGAGCCAAACGCAGTGAGTAAGCTTAGGGATAAAATTTTCGTAATAGTCATCACTAATCCTTACAAGACGCTATCTGTGTTTTGGGTTGAGCTGATTTGTTGCTCTGGAATAACAACTTCCGTTTGAGCGGATTTTACTGTTTGATCTGCTTTATTTGAGGTTGTTGGAACCTCCGTCTGTTCTGGAAGTAGATACATGGTGCTTAAATTTTCTCGGACAAAATACGCATTGGCGACACGTTGAATATCCTGTGCGCTGACGTTTTCATATAATTTTGGTAATTCGTCCATTAGCCTGAAACTGAGCCCATTGACTTCTAAGTTACCGATAGTCTTGGCTTGGCTGCTGATGTCATCTTGGTTATAGACTAAATTGGAGACAAAACGTGTGGTGATACGTTCAACTTCAGGTGTTTTGACTAATTCTGTTTTTAAAGTGTCGATTTCATCTTGTATAGCTTTTTGCGCTTGTTCCATTTTGACGCCATCGGCAGGGAGTGCTGAAATGGTAAACAAGCTGTCTCCACGATTGTATGGATCATAAGAAACGCTTACAGCCGTGAGTAATTTTCTATCTCGTACCAGTTTGTCTTGTAGGCGAGATGAGATCCCACTGTCTAAAATATTGCGAATAATATTGAGTGCATAAGCATCTTGTGGATTTTTTGCGGTAGCCAGTGAGCGTACATTCCACGCCATATACAAATTGGGCACTTGTACGGGCAAATTTAGTTCCATGTGACGATAGCCCACACGTTCGAATTCCATCACATCGTTACGATCAGGTGTTTTACGTGATGGAATATCACCAAAGTATTTTTGAACTTGACGTATTGCTGCTTCGGCATCGACATCACCGACAATCACCAAAATGGCGTTGTTTGGGGTATACCAATCTTTATACCACTGTTTTAAATCTGCTAATTTGATGTTTTGCAGATTTTTCATGTGTCCAATGACGGGTTGACGATAGTGACTGGTTGGGTAAGAGATCCATTTGAAACGTTCATAAGCCAAAGAACGAGGGTTATCATCTGTACGCTGTCTGCGTTCTTCCATAACCACTTTAATTTCAGGCTCGAAATCTTGTTGTTGCAATCGTAAATTACTCATACGATCCGCTTCGAGCTCCAGCGCCATAGGAAAATAGGCTTTTGGATACAACTGATAATAATTGGTGTAATTGGTAAAGGTTGCAGCGTTGATGCTGCCGCCATAGATACGGCTGAGACGTGTAAATTCATCATTAGGAACTTTGGTGGTTCCTTTAAACATCATATGTTCGAGCGCGTGGGAGATCCCTAATAGATTGCCCGACTCATCACTACTGCCAACACGATACCAAATATGGGTCATTACCATCGGCGCACGGTGGTCTTCACGGATAATGACCTTTAAGCCATTTTTAAGTGTGGTTTCAAAGGTGCTACGTGTTAATTGGGTACGTGTGTCTGCATGTAGATGAGTTGCAGACCAAAGGCAACTGCTGATGACACAGATAGGAAGCGCAGAGCGAAATAAAGTTTTAAAAAAATAAGGAGAAAATCTGTTTTTATGGGACACAAAGGAATCCATTAAAATGCATTTTATAGCTATCTAGTTTTCCTAAAGTTAATTTTGATTGCAAGTTCAACATGTTGTTTTTTAGTGTGCTTCGCTCTGACAGGCGTGTATCGACTCAATTTAAGATAACTTATGATAGAATCGGTTTTTTTAACGCAGTGCTTTTCAAGGATTCGGCATGCAACAGCAATCTCATGGGCAGAATAAATTTTTGATTGATGCTGATATCGGTGATGACGATGTCACGCTACCGAGTTTACCTGCGGTAAATGTGCCGATTATCGAGACACCGAAAGTACAGCAAGAAGTTGCTGCACCATTACAAGAAACAGAGTCAGAAACTGAAGACTCGAAGGCGAAAGGCGGCTTCTT
This sequence comes from Acinetobacter sp. YH01020, assembly GCF_013420275.1. Classification (NCBI taxonomy): domain Bacteria; kingdom Pseudomonadati; phylum Pseudomonadota; class Gammaproteobacteria; order Moraxellales; family Moraxellaceae; genus Acinetobacter; species Acinetobacter sp. YH01020. The sequence goes on along the minus strand of NZ_VOYN01000004.1, from coordinate 3,991 downwards.
TAGTCGAATGAAAGAAGGTCTAGCAAAGTCACGTAAGAACTTGGCAGACGGCATGGTGAATATCCTGATCGGTGGGAAGGAAATTGACGATGAACTTTTAGAGGAAGTTGAAGAGCAACTTTTGGTTGCTGACATTGGTGTCGATGCAACGAAAACGATTATTGCGAACTTAACTGAACGTACTGAACGTGGCGATTTAATTTACTCGCACTCTTTATATAAAGCGCTTCAAGAAGAACTGGTGGCATTACTTGCACCACGTGTTAAACCGCTACATATCGACAGCAATAAAAATCCGTATGTGATTTTGGTTGTTGGTGTGAATGGTGTGGGTAAAACCACCACGATTGGTAAATTAGCGAAACGCTTACAAGGTGAAGGTAAAAAAGTAATGTTGGCTGCTGGTGATACATTCCGTGCAGCAGCCACAGAACAATTACAAATTTGGGGCGAACGCAATAATATTGCCGTTGTGGCGCAAGGTCATGGTGCAGATTCTGCATCTGTTATTTTTGATGCATTTGAAAGTGCTCGTGCAAAAGGCGTAGACGTGCTGATTGCAGACACCGCAGGTCGTTTACACAACAAAGGACACCTCATGCAAGAGTTGTCTAAAGTAAAACGTGTAATGCAAAAAATTGACGCTACAGCTCCACATGAAGTGATGTTGGTTGTTGATGCAGGTACAGGTCAAAATGCCATTAACCAAGTTGAAATGTTTGACGAGGCAGTAGGGCTTACAGGTCTAACTATTACTAAGCTTGATGGTACAGCAAAAGGTGGTGTGTTATTTAATATTGCAAGCCGTACCCATGTGCCAATTCGTTTTATTGGTGTAGGTGAGAAAATTGATGACTTACGTCCATTCTCAGCTAAATCATTTGTCGCAGCATTATTTGAAACTGATAAATAAAATGCGTTAAATGTCACATAAACTCCGCAAAATGCGGAGTTTTTTGTTTTAGGGTTTATTGATTGATTTAAAAAGCAACATGTGAATAAATCATAATCAAAATTCAGCCTAATAAACCCTTAGAATAAGTAAGGAATTGTTGTTTATATATAAAAATTGCTTTGGGGTGTTTAGGGTGGCGTTACTCGATAAAATTGGTCATGTATTGACTGCGGATATCACTAAAGATTTTAAATTAAAAAAGAAAAATACTGACCGAGAAGTAGAAGCGTCATTTGTCGACCAACTAAAGAAACGTCGCAGTATTTACGAGCTTGGAAACAAGGTACATTATAGTCAGGCTTATTTGGCTGAACTGATTCAAGAGTCTGTAAGAAGTTGTCCATCTGCATATAATTCGCAAAGTACACGTATTGTGGTTTTATTTGGCGAATCTCATCAAAAATTTTGGGACATTGTAAAAGATGTACAACGCAAGAATGTTGCGAGTTATATTTTTGAAGGTGTGGCGCTCAAAATAGATCTGTGTGCAGCTGGCCTGGGAACTGTACTTTTCTATGAAGATCAAGCTGTGATTCAACAATTACAAAAGAAAGTGCCATTAAGTGCAGAAGATTTTCCAGTGTGGTCGGAGCAAACGTCTGGCATGGCCCAATTCGCAGTATGGACTTCGATCGCAGATGCAGGTCTAGGCGCATGTTTACAGCACTATAATCCACACATTGATTATGCTGTTGCCCAACACTTTGATATTTCAAAACAATGGCTGCTACGTGCGCAGTTGGTCTTTGGTTCAATTGAAGGCCAAGCGCCTGAACGCTTAGAACCAGAAGATCAAGATCAGTTTAGAATTTATGAGTAATTTCTATGTTCTGTAAGTTGCTTTGATTTCTGCTGTCCTAAAGACTGTGAACCAATATTTGAATGTAAGTGGGTTGTAGGTATTTAGATGCTTGCAACTGATTGTTCTAGAAATAAGACACAATGTTGTAAATATCGTCATGCAACTGTTAAAAACATCACCTATTATAAATCTCAACTTAGTCAGCTAATTGAAAATAAAAAGAGGTCTTGTAATGTCATTCTTGAATCAAATCGAACAACGTCGCACAATCTATTCTATTGGTAATAACGTTACTTTATCGCAAGATGAAATTGAGCAAACCATTAAAAATGCAGTACGTTTAAGTCCGTCATCATTTAACTCTCAAACGTCTCGTGTCGTTATTCTGTTTGGTGATGCACATCAAAAATTCTGGAATATCGTACGTGAAACTTTACGTAAAATTGTACCTGCAGATGCATTTGAAGGAACCAATGGCAAGATTAATAGTTTTGCAGCAGGTTTTGGTACAGCATTATTTTATGAAGATCAGGCTGTAGTAAAAGCACTCCAAGAACAATTTGCACTTTATGCAGATAATTTCCCAGTATGGTCTGAACACTCAACGGCGATTGCTCAATTTGCTACTTGGACGGCTTTGGCTGAAAAAAATATTGGTGCGTCATTACAACATTACAATCCAATTGTTGATGCTGAAACAGCCGCGGCATTTGATGTGCCAGATCAATGGAAACTACGTGCACAACTTGTTTTCGGTTCGATTGAAGCGCCTGCAGGTGAAAAAACCTTTATTGCAGATGAAGAACGATTCAAAACATTCAAGTAATGATGGTGTGTTGAATTAAAAAGGATGCATTAAGCATCCTTTTTTTATATGCAAAATTCTTGAATGAATATCAAAATAATGTCTTGAAACAAAATATACAGTGATTGTTAGATGTCATAAGATTGTCACATATGCATTGCATAGTGCATTCGAAACTAAATAATTGATAAAGAGTGATAATGATGACTTTAAGATTAACTGTTGCTGCTGCAGCGCTGATATTAAGTAGTGCCGGATTTGCAGCTGTAACTTTGACTGTTCAGGAAGAAATTAAAATAGTTGCAGTTAATGATCAAGAAGTTACTGGTGGTTTATTTCGATCTACGGAGAAGTATAAGCTTGATGCAGGTGAAAACCTATTAACGGTACGTTATAGCGAATTTTTTCAACATGCTGATAATTCTCACGATATTTTAAAGTCAGGTGTGGCCGCTATTCGTACTCCAGCACTGATTGATGGGCAGGAGTATCGTTTGGGTCTAGTCAATGCACCAAAAGATTTTGATGCTGCGCAAAAATATAAAGACCAACCGATATTTGGTTTGTATGACAGATCTAATCAATTACTTGTGCAGCAAGCTGGGGCGAAGAAAGAACAAAAATCGATTTTCTCCAATGGTGTTTTAGGTAATGCTGTAGATTTTACGAAGAAAGAAGCTGTACCAGAAAATCAACCGGCACCTGTTTATGCACAATCCTTAAATGTAAAACCAACAAATGTGGCAGCTCCTGTGGTCGCTCCAAAAAATATAGCTGTTCATCAAAATGGGGTAGATCAACAATTAATTCAGCTTTGGCAGAAGGCTAGTAAAGCTGAACGACAAAAATTTATGAGTTGGTTGGCTGAGCAAGCAAACTAAAGTCACTTTTGTAATTTCATTAGTTTTCTTAAAATCCGTGTTATTTGAAAAGTCCGTTGAATTACGGGCTTTTTAGATTGAAGAATATAAAAATCACCAAGAATTATAAAATTCGTCTTTCATAAAGCAAAATATACGGATATATTGATCTTTAAATAAGCAATAAATTGCTTTTAGTTTAAAAAATATACACTCAAGCAGAATATTATAGAAATTTCTATGATAGGGGCTTGTGTTTGTTTTGAAACTCTATACAATATGCTGCATACCAACGCAGACAGCGATAAACGTAAGGTTTTTAGTTGTTTGATGTTGTTTTCTTATTTGCTGACGAAGTATTAAGAAAATCATTAAGAGATTATGAAGAACAACTTGTGTGGATTTTTACTGGTTGATTGATCGAAATTATTTTCATTGATTGATGGTAGAAATTACTCGAAGTTTATTTGAGCAAATTTTTGTCAGTAATTGATGAGCCAAGATTGGTACACTATATGTACTATTGATTTTAAACTGAAGAGTTTGATCATGGCTCAGATTGAACGCTG